>CAYGSQ010000024.1:0-12445 GCA_964352435.1 uncultured Gammaproteobacteria bacterium
CCTGGACGCCGAGCTATACGGGCTTTCCGTTGACCAACAACGGCTATGTGTTTGCACGCGTCGGCGCGTTTGATCCCAATAACAGCGATATTGCGTACGTGCACGTCAGTAATCGCGGCATATTCAGTACCACTGACGGTGGCGCAAACTGGGCGCTGATTTCCACGAATCTCCCGAACGATTTTTACTGGGCTTTCATGATCGATCCGGGTAACAGCACGCGGATTTACGCGGCCTCGGGCAATAACGACGTCATCGTTAGCAACAACAGCGGTGTAACATGGCAGAGCCCTGGGAACATTGGACTGGGCGATTACACCGTTGACGACATCGCATTCGATCCAACCGATTCGTCGCGCATGTTGATCGCCACCTTTACGCAGGGTCTGTTCGAGTCGACGGACAGCGGTGCCACGTGGACGCGATCGACGGCGGGCTTTGTCAACGAGAACGTCGAGTCACTGTCGATTGATGCGGCGACCGGTCGCATCTACGCCGGTGTCTTTGGCGGCACGACACGTAGTGATGACGATGGTGCGACGTGGACCCACAGCGGCGGTGATTACGATCTGACGTCGTTTGCAATTGAAGCGGATCCACAGCTTGCGGATCATGCCTACGCTGGCTCAAGTTGCTGTGGCCTGTACGAGACGTTCGATGGTGGTATTAGCTGGGCGCGTATCGATCTGCAGATCCCGGCAGTGGTCGCGACGTGGGTCACGGACATCGACATTCCAAAGTCGAACACGAGCCAGATTCTGTTCTCGGATTACAATCGCGGTCTGTTCAAGACCAATGACGCCGGTGCGACCTGGCAGCAAATTTCCAGCGGGCTTGAGCCATTGTTCAGCGGCAACGTTGTGCTGGAGTCGGTGAAAGCGTCGGATAACAATCCGGACATCATCTATGCAGCCAGCCCGGATTTCTCATCGGGTGGTGTGTTCAAAAGCACCGATGGCGGCCTCACCTGGGCACGCAAGTCGGGTGATGGTATGCCGGGGCCGACACGCACATTCTCGGTCGCCGTGCGCGCGGATGACCCCGACTTTGTCTTGGCCGGCTCGTTTAACACCCTCTACTATTCTGAAGACGGCGGCGATACCTGGACGATACCTTCGCCCCGCCCCGCCGGCACGCCCGAGGCGCTCTACATAGATCCGGATCGCCCGATGCTGGCGTACGCCATCGGCTCAAACAGCAATCTGTACCGCAGCGTTGACGGGGGCCTGAGCTGGAGTGCAGCGGAAGGACTGGTCGCGTCAGGACAACGCAATACACTGGCCGTCGACCCGCGTGACACGGGGCGCGTGCTGATTGGTCTCGACAATGCGGGCTATCGAGAATACACCTACTCAACGGATCTGCGCCTGATCGACGACAGTGGTCCGGTCGATGGCGAAACCGGTGTTGAAGTCAGCGTCGTCGCTACGCTTATCGTTGACGGGCCGCGTGCAGCCAACGACGTGTTGTTCGAGCAAAGCGTACCGGCCGAACTGACCATTGTTAGCGCCACGCCAAGCACCGGAGCGTGCACCATCGACGGTCAGGATGTGAGCTGTGATCTTGGCGCTATCGCCAGCACGGCCTCGGCAACGGTGACGCTGCTGGCGACGCCGCAGTCCGACGGCGACTACGACATTGCGACGCAAGTGAGTTCGCTGGAGTCAGATCCCGACACCACCAACAACGCACTGACTCAGACAGTGAGTGTTGGCGGCGCCGTGGTCGACACGGACGGCGACGGTGTGGGCGACGAGATCGACAACTGCACGCTAATTGCTAATCCGGCGCAAATCGATTCCAACGGTGACGGCTACGGCAACCGTTGCGACGCTGATTTGAACAACGACTGCATCGTTAACGTGGTGGACCTGGGCGCAATGCGCACGGTGTTTTTCACACCTGATGCGGACGCTGACTTTAACGGTGACGGTACGGTCAACGTTATCGATCTGGGGCTACTGCGTACCTTGTTCTTCCAGCCGCCGGGACCGGCGGTCGGTGGGGCCTGCGAAACCTGAGTTCGCGCAGCGCGCGAATCAACCCGTGTCGGCTGTGAGGTCGGCGCGGGTTTTTTCTATGTCCCGCCGCCGATGACGCACGCTTTGCTGATAATTTTCTTGTGTTCGCGTGCACGCGCTCTATTTAGCTCGCGCGGCGCGTCAAGCGCATCGAGGCCGTAGACTGCGGTAACCCGCGTAGTGTCCATTGCTTCACGCTGCGACGGTTCGCGCGCCAGGTTTTGCAGCTGATCGATTAAACGCCTTTTCAAAGCGCAGCGTCCGTATTCCTTGTTCAGTCTTTCCAGAGCTTTGTGCGCGTCGCGTCGCTGGCCGCGATCAAGACTGTCGAAAGCCGTATCCGCCGCTTCGAACAATAGCCCGTTGCCGGCGTTGGCTGCGACCAGCATCCACGCTGCACCCAAGGTCTGATTGAGCGGTGTGCCCTGGCCCTGGAATAACATCAAACCGGTCATGTACTGACTGTACGCATCGCCGTTTTGCGCCAAGGGCCCGTTGAAGATGGCATAGGCCTCTGCCATGCGCCCGGCCTGATAGAAACGGTCCGCCTTGTCCTTCAGGTATTCCATACGCTCAGGCGTCAATGCTTGAGCCTGGCTCGCGTCTTGCGCTTGCGTCGTCTTGCCATTCATGGCTAAAAACATGACGCAGGCAAAAACACATAAATGGGTGAGGAATTCGTTCATGAAAGGTCCTTTTTTAGCACGAATCTAAAGAGGCTCTCTTTACTACTTCTTGTGCTTTGGATTAAAACGAGCCATGAGTAATGTATCGACATATGCACCATCTTTAAAGATGTCGTCGACCAAGCGGCCTTCTTCTTTGAAGCCAAATCGTCGATAAAGTTCGATCGCGCGTTCGTTGTCTGTAAATACGCCTAGTTCGAGCTTGGTGATGTTCAGCCAGTTGTCCGCCTGATGCAACAGTTCAGTCATCAATGCGCGACCCACGCCGCGAGAGTGATAGTCGATATGTACCGCGATGCCGAACCATGCGGTGTGCCGGCGCCGCGGACGCGCGTCCATGACGATGCTCATATGCCCGACGACCCGCTTGTCGATCAGCGCTACCAGTGTGACCGCGCCGTCGCCAAGTTTGTCGCGGTATTGGCGCCAAAATGCTTCCTCGCGATGAGGTATCTGACTCGTGTTGCTGATCACGCTTTCGTGCGCGTAGATCTCGCTAATCTGCGGGTAGTCGTCCGGGTGAGTGGCGCGTATCGTGATGCTCACAAAACGGGCCCCATGACGCCCAGCGGACGCTCCAGGCTTACGGGCGGGACGGTAAACCAGCGCGGTCCGTCACGGCTTATGTAAAGACAGTCTTCCAGGCGCACGCCGAACTCACCGTAAATATACAGCCCCGGCTCGTTGGATAAACACATGCCGGGTGCAAGCGGCGTGGTCTCACCGCGTACGAAGTTGATCGGCTCGTGACCCTCCATGCCAATGCCGTGGCCGGTGCGATGGCTCAGTCCGGGTGTCTGATAATCGGGTCCGTAGCCGAGACTTTCATAGTAGTCGCGCACGGCGTCATCAACCTGGCCGGCCGCCACACCAGGTTGGGCGGTTTTGAAGGCAATCTGTTGTCCCTTGTTCACGGTCTCCCACACTTCACGTTGGCGTTTGCTGGCGTCGCCAAAAACAAACGGACGCGAAATGTCAGATTGATAGTCGTGTACGGAACAGCCGCAGTCCATCAGCAGGATCTCGCCTTTGGTGATCACGGCTTTTTCGCGCGTGCCGTGCGGGTACGCCGAGCCGGGCCCGACCAGCGCAAGCGACCAGGCATTGCTGCCACCCAGGGCCTGTTGCGTGCGGTTCATCAATGCTTTGACATCTTCGCCACGCATGCCGGCGTCGAGTTGCTGGTAGACCTGCTCATAGGCGCGCAGCGTGACTTCGTTGGCGATGCGCATAAGTCGCAGCTCGGCGATCGTCTTGAACATGCGGCAGCCTTGCACTACATTTCGTGCGTCGGTCAGTGTGGCGTCTGGCAGCGCGCGGGCGAGACCGTCGTGGGCGAAAAAGCGCACGCTGTTTTCAATGCCTATTACGGGCCGTTTGATTTTGCGTTGCGCAAACCAGTCAGCGATCACGGCGAACGGACTTTCGTGCTCGTGCCACGTGCGCACGTCGCCGGCGACCACCAGCGACTCACGCACGCTGGGCTCTTCGAAAAATGGCGTAACCACGAGCACATCGCCTTCGCGCGGAATGATCACCGCGGTCAGTCGCTCACTGCGCCACCAGCGGATACCCGAGAAATAGGTCATCGACGCGCCGGGCTCGAGCACGATGGCATCGAGGTCGTTGCGGGCCATCAGCGACTGGGCGCGGCGCACGCGTTCCAGTCGTTCTGACGCAGCGATCGGGGTTGCCAGATCTACCGGACGCGACGCCGGCGCCTGACTTGCAGCGCGTCCGCCCGAAGCCAGCGATGTCGCCGCGACCGCAGCACCCAATTTCAGAAAATCGCGCTTGCGCATGTGTTGCTCGCCTTTGCTTGATCAATACTGGTCATTTTACGCGCACCGGCTGCATATGCACGTTGTTGGTGCGGGTGACAATATGGCCTGTGCTCTGCCACACTTGAACGATGAATGACCTGTCGCGTTACCTGGTGTCCTGTTCCGCTAATTCGGTGAATTATTTCTGACCATTTTTCGCGCTGACGGTGTTGCGGCTCCTTGCCATATCCCCGATATGCCGCGTCGCCGCGCCTTGCCAGCACAAAAACTGCTCGCCAAATAATTCACCGAATTAGCGGAACAGGACACTAGCATGATCGTTGAACCTCTTGTTGCCATCGATATTGGTGGCACTAATACCAAGATTCGTCTGGTGTCGAGTGTCGACAGCGCGAGCGTGCTTAACATTGAACACCCGATCGACCGGCGTTCGGACATGGTCCAATTGCTGTGCGATACGCTTGCGACCAATACGGTATCAGCGCCCAGGTACTGCGTCATGTCCGTTGCCGGACCGGTAGAAAATGGGCGCAGCGTCACGGTGACCAACTGGAAAAAAGAGCGGATCGTCACGCTCGACGATTTGTCGCTGGCCGGCGTCGACGTCACCCGCGCAACGATCGTCAACGATATGGTGGTCTCGTCGATGGGCATCGTCGCGCACAACGCCGAACGCGGCGGGGCCGGCAACTGGGCGCACCGTTTGAGCGGCTCGGGGCGTACGCCGATCGGCGGCAACATGGTGGTTATCATGCCCGGCACCGGGCTGGGCGTGGCTGGCGTGGTGCACATCGGCGGCAATCCAAATGCAGGCTATCGGGTGGTGCCTTGCGAGGTGCAGCATTCGCCGATTGGGGCGATCAGCGACCTGCAACGCCAGGTGGCCGAGCGCATGCGTGACCGCCTGAAAATAAAACGCCCGAGCTGGGAGCATTTTGTTTGTGGCCACGGTCTGGTGCGCGTACATCAGATGCTCAATCACGCGGATGAGCCGCTGCTGAGCGCACCGGAAATCGCACGTAAGGGCGTTGCCGGCGAAGACACCACCTGCCGCGACGCGCTCGATCTTTTCTATCTCTGTGCGGGCGGCATTGCGCAAATTGCGGCGCTCAGCTTTTTGCCCGAAGGCGGTATTTACCTGTCCGGACGTTCATCGCGCCACAACGCGCCATTCATTGAAAAGAGCCAGTTTGTCACCGAATTGCAAAACAACGATACGCACGGCGACCTGCTCAAACAGTTTGACGTGTACCTCGTGACCGAAGACACAAACCTCGACGGCGGCATCTTTTTGGCACGCCACCAGTTGTCGCGATTGTAGACGTCGGGTCATGTGGCGCACGGTGTTTCTCTACGGCTTGTTGATGGCCGCCGCCGCGTTTGTACTGCAGTGGCTTGAGCTGCGCTATGCGGTGCGCCATTTTTCGACCGAAGCTTACATCGCGATTCTGGCCGTGCTCTTTGCCGTGTTGGGCATGTGGGTAGGTCATTGGCTAACGCGCACAACGTCGGTCAGCGAGACCTTTGCGGTCAATGAGCAGGCACTCAAGACGTTGGGCATCAGCCCGCGTGAAGTGCAGGTGCTTGAACGCCTTGCGCGTGGCGACTCCAATCAGGAAATTGCCGAGGCCTTGTTTGTCTCCGCCAATACGATCAAGACGCACCTCAAGAATCTGTACGCCAAGCTGGACGTGTCGCGGCGTACTCAAGCCGTCGGCAAAGCGCGCGAACTTGGATTAATTCCCTGATTATCCTTCGATTAACCCGTTCGGGTGAGGGCTGATCAGGCGCCAGGCGCTAAAGTTCGAGCGGTAAACAGACTTTATTGGGAGAGACAGTCATGCTCAGAATTTCACTTGTCTACGGCATCCTTGCTGGTGCCATGATCATCGGTTCCGCCATCCTCAGTCTCAATCTTACGCCGGGTAATACGCACATGGCCGCGTTGGAATGGCTCGGATATCTGGTCATGGTGATTGGTCTGAGCGCCATTTTTATCGGCGTGAAGCGCTACCGCGACCAGCAGGGTGGCGGCGTTATTCGCTTTTGGACCGCCATGACGGTGGGCCTGGGTATTTCGGTGGTCGCGGCGCTTATCTACGTTGCCGCCTGGGAGGTTAATCTGTCGCTGACTGACCATCGTTTTTACGCCGACTACACCGCCTCGCAGATCGCGGCCAAGCAGGAATCCGGCGCGACCGCTGAGCAAATGGAAGCCGCCATTGCAGAAGGTGAGGTAATGCAGGCGCGTTACGCCAACCCGTTCTATCGAATTCCCATTACGTTTCTGGAAATCTTTCCGGTTGGTCTGATCATTTCACTGATCAGCGCTGCCATCCTGCGCAACAGCAGAATTTTGCCCGCCGTACGAGCGGCCGGATAGGGCCACCTGCAGATGTGAGTCCAATCACAGGACTTCGCGCCGAGTTTGGCTAGAATAGGCCTTATGACAAACTCAATCGACAACCTGTACCGCATTGACGATGTGTTGATTAAAGGGGGCTACTGGCTTCTTGTGCTCGCGGTGTTTGTCACCTACGGCATGATCATGGACAAGTCGATCGGTCTGTGGCCGACGGCCGGTCTGCTGGCTTACGGTCTGCTGCTGCTCGCACCCGTGCTCATGCTGATATCGGGCTACAAAGTGCGTCGGCAAGAAACCCGCACGGTCGATCTATGGCGCGTGTTACGCGCGCATCGCTCGATGTCGATTAGAGAATTGTGCGAGACCACCGGGTTTAGCGCAGCCCAGCTGCGTGAAGCGGTCAATCTGCTCAATCGCAAAGTCGTCGCAGGACTGACCGTTGACGAGCAGGCGGGCGTGGTGCGCCATAGCATCGATGTCCCGCACTCCGCGGTAGCGCATACCCAGCGCTGCGAGTCCTGCGGCGCTTCGGTGGTGGTATCCGTCGGGCCCAACACACGACCGGAGGATTTGTCCTGCACCTATTGCCAGGGCGCGCTAAAAAGTCATGCCATTACCGAGTTGCAGCTACGCTTGCGCGAGCCTGTGGGGTTCGCGTCGCTGGATCCGGCGCAGTATGCGTCGCTGGCGACGCCACACAGAACCAAATCGTTCAATCTGGTCTGGTTCATCTTGCTGATGATGTTCTTCTGGCCGGCCGGTATTTACTACGCCGTGTCGCGCGCCAGAAATTCCCCGTTGCGATTTTAAGACAAAAAAAAACCGGCGACCCGAGCGGGGCGCCGGCTTTTTTCAAGTGGTGTGCTCAGGCGCGACGACGCACAAAGCCCAGACCACCCAGTGCGGCACCAAACAGCCAGATAGCGGCTGGCAGTGGCACTTCGCTAAGCGTCAGTTCCAACGTACCGCCACCGCCTTCCGAGAACCACGCCGTCAAATCAAGCGTGATGGAGTCGGCCGTGAAGAACAGATTCGCATCCGTGACGGTTGGAATCGTGCTGACCAGTGACACGCCGCCGATACCGGCGCCGAAGTCCAGATCAGAAAACGTCAGCATGCCGTTCTCGCCCAGCGGCAGATCAAACGCCATGGAAATGGTGTCTGCACCGATGTCGATTGACTCGCCTGCGAACAAGAATGCACCCCAGTTGGTACTGAAGTCGCCGCCTTCAAGCTCGACACCGCTACCCACGACCACGCCGAAATCTTCGAGCACGATACCGCCAGCCAGTGTCACGTCGATGCTGTCTCCCAAAAGCGTCGACGCATTGGCGCTCGATGCGCCAAAAGCCATCAGACAAAGTGCGCCCGTCGCGAGCGACTTTAATTGAATCCTCATAGAATGAGCTCCTGCAATTCTAGTTATCGATTTTTACTGTACCGGCGAATAAGATCACGCCGGTGTATAAGGCGCAATATGCCGGGTAGCGATTTGGCCCCTATGACAGCGCTGCCATATACCTGAAACCCTTTACCTATAGGGGTGCACAGGTTGAGTGCAATGTCTAAACACGCACGCTCCGCTGTGGTTTGGCCCCCTCGATGCGCTCCAATGCCCCCTTGACCTCCATATCCAGTGTGACGGTGGATGATGCTGTCTAGAACCGGACGCGCACACCCAGCGACGGCACCAGCGGCAACCAGTTGTCGGTTTCTGTCAGCACCTCGGGACTGCCGTCGCGGTCTTCAATATCGAAGCCGCGGCAACAAGGGTTGGCGCGGTTGGTCAAATTGATGACGTCGAAAAACACGGTCAATTTGCTGCGCCCGATCTGCAAGTGTCGCGCGATATGCAGATCGAGCGTTTGGAAGTGGCCAAGCCGCTCGGCATTGCGTGGGCCGATGCGCACGTCGCCGTTGTCCTCTACCGCAATGCCTGTGGTTGGCCAGCCGCTGCGATACAGGCCGGCCAAGCTTAGCTCCCAGCGTGGTGTGCGCCACGCGACCCCACCGCTGAAGGCGTGCGGTTGGTCCCAACTGCGCAGCACGTCGCGCTGACTAACCCGATCCAGGGCTTGCGAGCGAGAGTAGCTTAGCCACCCGCTCAGTGGCGTATCGGTCGTACTGCGAAGTGTGAGTTCAATCCCGCGTATGCGGCCGCCCTGCGCATCGATGCGGGTACGGTCAGCCGCCAGTTCGGGCAAGACGATCAGCGCATCGAACAGGTTTTCGAAATTTGGCCGTATGCGCGTGAGACGTTTGTAATAGGCCTCTGCGCGCAGCTGCCAACGTGGCCCCAGCTGCTGCTCGAAACCCGCCACAATCTGATCGGACCGCTCGGCCGCGAAAAAGCTGGTGACACCGTCTTCCACCTGCAGTTCGTGAATGGGCTGCGACTGATGAAAGCGACCGACACTGACGCGAAAGCGACGTGTGGGGTCCGGCGTAAACATCACATTGATCCGCGGGCTCCACTGGCTAGCGTCACGTGTATAAGTTTGACGATCGAAGCGCAGCCCAGCTTCGATCGCCCAGTTGGCCAGCGCTGCGCTGCGTACGGACGCGTACGCACCAAACTCACTGCCGTCAACATTTTCGTTGATGCTTCGGCTGAACGGTTCGCTATCGCCTGCGATGTCGGCGCTCAATTCGAAAAATTGTCGTGCCGATGCATATTGGTAACGTGCACTGGTGTCACTGATCAGTCCGCCGAACTGAATCTGGCGGGTTTTTCCGGCGCGCCAGCTCCAGTCCTGTTTCAATGTCAGCGTTTGCATTTGGCGGTTGTCGCTGACCTGACCGATAACGTCTTCGGCATCGTTGGACGAGCCACGCCGATCATTGTCCAGCGAGGTGTAGGACATGATCGTGCGGCTGAACAGATTGGCCGACCACTGCTGCTGTGCCGTGGCCCACAAATGTGTGTTGCGCGTGTCGCTAAAGGCCTCGACGCGCTCGTCCACGGCCGCTTCGGGGATCACGCTAATCTGGTCGACAGCGCTGTGCAGATTGAGTGACAGGGCCATGCGTTCGCCTGCCGCCCAGCTGGCCCGCGCAAAGAAGTCCTGATAGTCCGGGTCACCGAATGATTCATTGACGCCCTTGACGACCCAGTCGAGGTTGCCGCGTCGAGCTGATAGCACCCAGTCGCCATTGGCATCGGCAAATGTCCCGCTGGAGAAGGCGCCGAGGTGGAAAAAACTGGCGCTGACTTCGTGCTCGGTTGTGCTGGGTTCGATGGTGCGCATTTCAACTACGCTGGACAGCGCGTCACCGAATGCGGCCGGGAAGGCGCCGGTGTAAACATCGACGTTGGCCAGCACGCGTCGATCAATAGCGCTGAAGACACTTTGATAGTCGCGCAAATGAAAAGGGTCGGTGAGCGGCAGGCCGTCGAGTACCAGCGACGTCTCGTCGTCCCGACCGCCGCGCATGTGAACGCGCGCAGACAGACCACCCGTCGCGGCCCCCGGTAGCCGCTGGATGAGTCGCAGCGGGTCTTCGCCAACATTGGGCAGGATTTCCAGCGTATTCGCGTCGAGTGAGATGGAGCTTTGCGGTGGTCGCACAACGCCGTAGCGGCTGGTGGATACGACGATGCTGTCGAGTATGGTCTCGTTGGTGGGCGCAAGCGTCACGGAACGCGACTCGCCGTCGCGTTTGAAAGTCATGGATACGATGACATTACGATACGCCGGCGCGCTCGCCACGACCTCAAATGGCCCCGAAGATCGGGTGATACTTTGAAATGCCCCGTCCGCCAATGGCTCGAAGCGGATGCCCGTCTGGTCTGCGCGCAGCTGTGCGCCAGGCAGTCGCCGTCCGGTCGTTGTATCGCGAATGACGATGACGGCACGCAGGAGAGCGGGTTCGTTCGTGGGGGCGCGAATTACGAACCATGTTTCCTGTGCCTGCACGGCCCGCAGTCCGTGTGGCGACAACAGCGCGCGAAGCGTTGCCCGTAGTGATATGGCGTCGGGCTTGTGGACGACGCGCATGGACGTGTTGACCAGGTCGCTGCTGTAGACAAGATCGATATCAAACTGAGTACGCGTATGCTCCAGCGCCTCGCTCAGCAAGGAGGTGGTCTCACGCGCAGGCGTCGTGGACTGCGCAGCGTGTGCCTGCTGCGCGCCAAACAAGAGTGCGCCCACAGCAAAAAACCACCCGAACGTTCGAGCGGTGTATTGCCATTGCGCGGCGCGGGAGCGCGGCGCCAATGGCCATTTGTGTTGCATGGCGTTCTCCGATTATCGACTAACCGATATCACGAGTTCGTTGTCCGTCTGTTCGACCTGCAAGTCAACGGAGCCCAGCGTTGCCTGGATGGATGCATGGCTGGTATCCGCGTTGGCGCTTCCGGCGCGAAAAAATTTGGTGCTCGCGGCGAACCGGGCCTGATCGCGAAAACGCACGGTGCGACCCGTCTCTTGCTCGAGCCATTGCAGATAGTCGAGCGCGCTTTGTCCACCGAGGGCAAACCGTGCGCCGAGCGCATCGGCCCACGCCCACTGACTTTGGCCGTCATCAAGATCTTCCAGCTGCGGTATTGTACCGTCGGTAAACACGGTGCGTCGTTGGCCCGCACGCGTCATGGCATCACCATGGAGTTTGTTGTGCAGCACGGTCGCGCCCGTGCGCACGGCGATGGCCAGCGTGTCGTTGCCAAGTCGCACGCTAAACTGCGTCCCGATGTTACGGATGGTGCCAAGTGGTGTCGTGATTGTTATCTGCGCATTGCGTATGCCGGAGTCGTAGTACAGCCGGCCTGTGTCCACAGACAGACTGGCTTCCTGCGCAAACCTCACCACCGTCTGAGCATCAATGCGCACCGACCCGCCGTCGTGGGTACTGACACGCAGTGCCCCGTCGAGCGTGCGCAACTGCGTGCCCGCGGTGATGTCGTACGCGCCCGGCGTCAATGGTCGCCAGACCGATGATGCGGGCGTGTGGATCAGCACGTCACCGTGGATGCGCTCAATGGTTGCTACTGTGACCGGCGCAGTCGGCGAGCGTTGCGGCCACAGAAGGCTGATGGCCAAAACGAGGCTCGCTGCCAGCAGTCCGCCCACCGTCATTCGCCGCTGCCGTTGGCGTGTGCGCATGGCAACGGTTTTTTTCCAGTGCGCGTGCACGCCTTGAAAAGCGGCGGCTCGTTCCTCTGCCGTGGGTCGCGGCCTGGGCTGTGCGCCGTCGAAAAGCTCGTCCAAATTGGGCGTTGTCTGATTCATGGGGTCTTACCCTGTGCGGCCAGGTGACTCTGGCTCTCTGTGTTTTCAAAAGTTAGCCAAAGATCGTGAAAGGCGCGTCGGGCACGTGCCAGCAAAGACTGTGCGGCCTCGTTGCCCACGCCAAAATTGTTCGCGATTTCTGCCGTCGTGTACCCGTATATGTATTTCCACTCCAGCGCGTCGCCATATTTTGGCGGCAGCAAATCGAGTGCAGCCTGCAGACGGCGCAGCGTCTCGGCGCGACCGCAACGTGCTACCGGGTCAACGGCATCAGGCATGGACAGCGACTCCAGTGCGCCGCGAATTTCAGGCGTGTCCTCGAACAAAGTGACGTTGTGTGTATGCCGCGATTCGCACC
>CAYGSQ010000024.1:12455-15592 GCA_964352435.1 uncultured Gammaproteobacteria bacterium
GCGCTGCAGCGAAAATCGGTAAAGGCGCTCGTAATAGGTGTCGAAAAATCCCGCAAAGGCTTCTTCGCTGCCCTCGAGCACGCGCTTGACCAGTAGCCTATCGGCAAGTGGGGAGGGCATGTTGAGTGTCGCAATAGTGGTTCATGCTGATTAGACGCCCCGGGCCGCCAAAATCGGTCGCATTGTGGCGGTTGCCATCAATGGCGCGCCTGCTCTACCCTGCGCGTGGCCTTTCACTCTGTCACGAATGACCCCGATATGGCACATATTCTCTGTATTACCAGCGGTTTACGCGGACTGCTCAACGCCAGTTTTGAGCTGCTTGCGCGGCTTGAGGGCGCCGGGCACCGCGTCACGTATGCCTGTCCGCACGATGTGCGGGCGGCTGTGGAGGCGCAAGGTTTGCGCTATTTGCAACTGCCGCCGGTCAATTTTGATCCCGCGCCCGCGCCGCAGCGTGTGGATGGTCCTCTGGGCGGATTGCGTTCACGTGTCGTGGAATGGCGCAGTGCCAGGGCGCGTCGCAAGGCCGGCGTTGAGGCGCTCAACATGGGACCGTTCACCGACATCATCGCGCGCGAGCAACCTGACCTGGTGCTGCTCGACAGCGAACTGTATGAACATATTTTTTGTCTTTACGCGTTGAAGACGCCGATGGCGTTACTCACGCCGTTCTTCGCCGCCGCGAAACGTCGTGGTTTGCCCCCGCTGCAGCTCGGTGTGACACCCGGGAAGAACGGCGTTAGCGATAGCGATCTCGAGCGGATCTGGCTCAAGCATCGACTGCGACGTTGGCGCCAGGTGCGCATGATTTCTCTGCGCAATGCCTTTACCGAGCGTCGCCAGGTTCTGCTTGCCTATGCGCGGCAGTGTGGGTTTCCTGTGCAGCAGCTCGAGCAATTCGGCTGGACCACTTTGTTCAACGATACGCATTTGCCAACGATCAGTTTGACGGCACGCGAACTGGAATTCGAGCACGACGAACGCGACAACTTTTATTACGCCGGTCCGATGGTGGCGCTGCAGCGTCAGGAGGAACGTGTGTCAGAGGCAAGTCGCGCGCGGCTGAGCGATCTGTACGCGCGGCGGGCGTCCGGTCCGGACAAGTTGCTGTACTGCGGGCTCACCACGATGGATAAACAGGGCACGGATTTTCTGCAAAGGATCGTGGCGGCCGTCGAGCAACAACCGGGTTGGCAGCTCATCGTTGGTTGCAGCGGCAACGCACAGACACTTGAGCGTGACGTGCCACAAAACGTGCACATCTTTGATTACGTGCCGCAAATCGACATTCTCCGTCATACCGATTTGTGTGTGACCTACGGCGGCATTAACACGGTGCACGAATGCCTGACGCTTGGCGTACCGATGCTGTTATACCCGCGTTTCAATGATCAGCCGGGCGTGACCGCGCGTCTGGTCAAGCGCGGTCTGGGCTATCGGGGCGACGTCGATCTCGACAGCGCTGACCAGATTGGACGACGTATCGAACAGGCGTTGAATGACGCCGATCTGCGCGAACGCGTCCACGCAATGGCTCAGGTATTCGCCCGCTATCGGGACACGCAGGTGGTGGAGTCTCTGGTCGACCGAATCGTTTCGGATCGACCATCTGACTGATTACGCGTCGCCAGCGGGCGGCCGCTACGCGCTAATTTGTTGCAGGGGTGCCTTACGGCGCATTCTGCCCAAACGTACGGCGACCGGGTTGGGCTGATAGTTCAGCGCTTCAACCGCCGCCCGCACTTTGGTCCGGGTGTCCGGGTGAACATGGGGGGCTTTGTTGACGACGCGCGATACGGTCTTGATCGATACGCCGGCTTTTCTGGCAACGTCTGAGATGGTGGCTGGTGCAAACATGATGCATTCCTGAATTGGTCAAAACTCTAACGACTCAGAGTACTGTGAGCAGGAATCATGCCAAGTGCGTGACAGGGACAATCAATAGCTTAGGTCACCGATGTCAGCGTTTCGCGCATCGAATTGGCGCACGATGCCCTATTTGTGCCTTGCGGCGGTGCTAGCGGTGCGGGCGGCCGCTCCATAGCAGCACCGCGCCGAGCACCGCACCCGCCCAACCCAGCCACATCGGTTGCACGTCCAGGCCGAGGAGCAGCGCAGACGCAATTAGCGTGGCACCACCTGTAACAGACCGATGCACGGTCGCGGCGGCACGTTTGTCGTCGAGACGGCGTCGATCGCGCTCCGCATCGTCGACCTGGGCCACCAGCTTGCCATCTGCGGCATTCTGCAGCGCCTTGAACGCCAGATTGGGTACCAGTTGGACCGACTCGCTCAGCTCGGGCAGATGCTCGCGCAGCTTGTTAAAGATCTCTTTGCCGCTGGTCTGGTCGATCATCCAGTCCTCAAGGAACGGCTTGGCGGTCTGCCACAGGTCCAGATCAGGATAGAGCTGACGTCCCAGACCCTCGATATTGAGCAGCGTTTTCTGCAGCAGGACGAGCTGCGGTTGCACTTCCATCTCAAACCGACGGGCGACGCTGAACAGTCGCACCAAAAACTGGCCGAAAGAAATGTCTTTGAGCGGCTTGTTGAAAATGGGCTCGCACACCGTGCGGATGGCTGACTCAAATTCATCGACCCGCGTGCCCGCAGGCACCCACCCGGACTCCACGTGCAGCTGCGCAACCTTGCCGTAGTCACGTTTGAAAAACGCCAACAGGTTGCCGGCCAAATAGTGTTGATCGCTTGGGGTCAGTGTGCCGACAATGCCAAAGTCGATGGCGATATAGCTGGGCACGTCTGGATTGGAGGCATCGACGAAAATGTTGCCCGGGTGCATGTCCGCATGAAAAAAGTTGTATTTGAAGACCTGCGTGAAAAAGATCTCTACGCCGCGATCGGCCAGCACCTTCATGTTGACGTTCTGGCGCCGCAGCTCGTCGATGTCAGCCACCGGAATGCCCGATACCCGCTCCATCACCAGTGCATTGGGTTTGCAGTAGTCCCAGAAAATCTGCGGTACATACAGCACGCCGTTTTCCGGCGGGAAGTGGCGCCGCAGCTGCGAGGCGTTGGCGGCCTCGCGCATGAGGTCGAGTTCTTCGTTGATGGTCTTGTCGTATTCGCGTACGACGTCGCGTGGGCGCAGCCTGCGACTGGCGGGCCAATACTTG
>CAYGSQ010000025.1:0-8781 GCA_964352435.1 uncultured Gammaproteobacteria bacterium
CCGCTGGGTCGTCTCGACGAAGTCGGGGTACGCCAGTTGGCCTTCTACTGGATCCGCGTTCTGGGTGGACTGATGTTCATCGTCGGCGCGGTCTTCATGATCTACAACCTGCTGCGCACCTGGAGCATGCGGCCGAAGGAGTACGCGATCGAGGTGCACGAAGCGCCCGCGCTCTCGTCCTCGTTCCGCGAAGAAGTCGCTCCGGCGCCCAAGATCAGCGGCGTGATGGCGGCCTTTGAATTACTAGCGCCCGTGCAGTCGCCACAGGACTGGGCCAGTGCGGATGCGCACCGCTTTGCACACGAATTGAAAGCGCGCGCGGTTATGGCATTGACTGATCCGGCAGCGTTGAGTTTGTCGAACGATGTTCGTGAGCGACTGCTTGAGCTGGCGCACGCCAATGTAATGCGTGCACCAAATTAGAATATCGCCGGCGATGTCATCCTTCGCGTACCACCTGCGGCGGCGCGTCCGGCAGTAGCGCGATGCCTTGAGTGCGATGGTCCTTGGCGCCGGCAATGTAGCGTGCCACGCGCGGTACCGCGTTGCCAAACACACAAAAATCGTGCACGCCGCGATCGGCGGCATGCTGTTGGATTACGCTGCGCACGTGAGTGGCCACGCCTGGATCCAGTATGCAGCGATACAGCGCGTACTCGTCGTTGACACGCGCACCTGCAATCTTGCAGCCTTCCTGCGCGGCGGTAAAGAACGTCTGGACCATGGTGAGGCCAGGGACACCTGCATCAAGAACAAGATCGGTGAAGGCGTCGGCCTCGCTACGTTTGACCAGAGCAGAAAGGCGTATCTGATCGCTCAGCGCCGCATCGCGGGCAGTGGATTGGGTCACGGTTTGCGCCCGATGGCCACGCGGATCGCCGAGGCCTTGATCGCGCCAGTGCGAATGGCCAGACAGGTGATCTATGGCTCGAATAACCTGCTGCATGTTGGCGTCGTAATTATTCGCTGAAACGCGGCTGGGCAGATTGAGCATGCCGTTGTCGACCGGATGGTGGTACATGAGACCGCGTCCCGGCAAGTGAAACTCGCCCGCTTTCGCCATAGCCTCGAAGACTTCGTCAACGCGTCGGCGGTCGACCATGACGATCAGCACTTCCTGATCATGTTCTTTGGTGATCCGCAGCCACCCGAGACGGTCGCGCAAACCGCGGCCCTCGCAGTAGTGCACGATCGGCCCATGCGCGCCTGCATTGATCGCCGCGCGACAAACGCGGTTGCTGCGATTTTGCCCCACTATGCAGTAGATAATGCTCAGGTCCTGGCGCAATCCGGGGGATGCGAGAGCTTGCGCGGGCGACGATTGTTCAGGCCAATGATGGTAGTCGGGGCCGAACGTTACGCTGTCGCACGGAATACTGAACACGGCGCCCGTTGCCTGTTGATGAAGGCGGCCTTTGGTGACCACCATGTCGATAACGCGGGCCACATCCTGATCCGGGACCAGCATCTGCAAAATTGTTTTCGCGGGACTAATCGGTGTTACCCAGCGGTGCCACCAGCGGTCTTGCAGGAGCGAACCGCGCGCGCGCCAGAAAAGGGCGCTCGCACCAGGCTGTGTCTTCATGTCATCAATGACTGCACCCGAACGCGAGGTGGGCAATACTGCGGTGACGCTGGAGTAGCCTTTTTGTTGCTCTGTCATTGTGCGGGCGCCTGGGTGAGCTCGGTCGCCGCTTCTTGCTGTGTACGCGCGGCGTGCGCACGTCGCGACTGATGTTTCGTGTACAGGCCGACCGTCAGCACCGTCAAGATCGGGCCGACCGATGCCAATGCGAGGATGCCGAAGCCATCTGATACGCCTGGTACGTTGGCACCAATGCCCAATCCCATCGCCAGAACCAGCGGCACGGTAATCGGGCCGGTCGTAACGCCGGCGCTATCCCAACTGAAATTGACGAAGTGATGCGGCGATATCCAGGTCAGGATTAGCACCGCAACGTAGCCGGGCACCAGCATCGTGATCAGCGGCACGCCATAGGCCATTTTGACCACGCCCGCGGCAATGCCCAGGCCCACGCCAACGGCGACACTTTGCATCAACAGTTTCTTTTGGAATGCTCCGACAGTGATGCGTTGTACGGTGTCGCCCAGCGCATTGAGTGCGGGTTCCGCAAGCGTGGCGCCGTAACCCAGAAAAAAGGCAAAGCCAATGGCGACGAACTTGCCAAAGTGCTCGGCGAACATAGCGTGTTCGAGGTAGCTGCCGCCCCACGGCACGATGTTGGCAAAGGTCAACGGGACGTTGCTGCCAAGCTGCCCGCCAAGCGGTGTTAATCCAAGCGCGATACCCAGCCCGAATAGCGCCATGCCGACCAGCGCAAAGCTTATGCCGATGCCCACGTCAGAGTCCCGACTGAGTCGCTGCCGCAGGACAATTCGCAGCACCACATATAGAAACAGGCATAGCGGAATGATGGCGCGAATCGCTTCGAAAATCGCCTGACGCGACTGGCCGCCAAACGCGAGCGTGTCGTCCCACGCCTGGTCGCTCACCAGGTCGAGATGACGTTTTGCTTCTTTGCGAATGACGACCTGCGGGGCGGTCATTACGACGTCGCCATCCACCAGATGCGGGTCGCCACCAATAAACTGCAGGTCATAGCCGGCGGGCAGCACACGTGAATTGAGGTAGGCACGATACTCCTCGGGCGAGATCGGCGGATGATCACGCGTTGGAGCTGTTTGCGCCTGTGCGGCTTCCAGCGTTGGCGTAATTTCTGCGCCGGTGTAATTGGCTGCGCCGTAGTAGTCGGCTTTCGTGTAGTGAAAAAACGCGAGCAACAGAACGGCTAGAACAGGAAATAGCGAGGCGAGGGTGACTACGCCGAAACCGGAATGACCGCCGCCGCCGCTGCCGCTGCTGACGACCCGGCAGACGCCGATGCCAAGGGCGAGGACTAATGGCACGGTGACAGGGCCGGTCGTTACCGCACCGCAGTCCCACGCGAGCCCGAGTACATCGGACAAAACCGGAACCTGGCTAAAGGCGATTGATATGCCCAGCAGCAATGTGACGGTTGGCATTGCCAGGTACTTGAGTGGCCAGCCATAGAAAAAGCGCAAGACGCCGAGTGTCACGGCGAGCCCGACACCCACTCCGACGCTTGCGACCAATTGGCCGGAGAAGTTGTTGAGCAATGAATACAAAAGCGGTGCCGTGTCCGGTGGAACACCACTGCCAGCGGCTTTTAGAACCGCAATGGCGGGCTCCGCGAAGGTGGCGCCAACGCCCAGCAGGAAGGCGAAGCCCAGGATGACAGGCATGCGACTGTTCTGCGGCAGAACACTGCCGATTACTTCGCCCAGCGGCATGAGGCCCAGCCGCAGTCCCTCCATGAAAGCCATCAAACCAACGGCCACCAGAAAGATGCCTGCGGCAATCATGGCTGCGTAGACAATTGGCAGGCGTAAAACAAGAATCTGAAAGACGACCAGATAGGCCACGATAAACCAGATTCCCTGAATCTGATTTAGAAAATTTCGTTTTACGTAGGGCGCCAGGATACGCAGGGTATCGCGCATGCCCAGGCGAAAACGTGGATTCTCCTTGTGATCGGCCATATCGGATTACTCAACAAAATTTTGTTCTTCATCCAGGTTAGCGTCAGAGCGTCGTAATCCTTTAATGGCGCGGGCCTTCGCCGAGATGACCGACGTGCTGTTTTTCGAGCTGGACAAGGACTGTGGTCACGCTGCTCCGTGGGCGGCATTGCCGCGCAGTCATTTTTATTATGCGTCGTGTCCAGTCGGGCATCGGTGAGAAACAGTTGCTCGCCCATTTGGGGCAGGGCGTGTCTATTTCGAGTCATCGTAGCTCACCCTGTATTCGGGGTGGCGATTTGATGGGCCGCGTGATTGCCGTGTTGCCCTCATGCGAATTTCTTGAGCACGGCGGGCGTAAGTTTGCGTGGGATGTCGACCGGTGGTTCACTCACATCGCGCCACAGCAGCATGTCGAGTACGCGCTCCGAAGCACCGTCGTAAAAGCCCACTTCCGCGTTCCAGTTGCGCGGGTTGTAAAAGGTGCCGAATACCAAATCCCATATCATCAGCTCGCCGTAGTTTGAGCCGTGGCGGCCGCGTTGATGGTGCACGGCGTGAACTTCCGGACGGGCAATCAGATAACCCAGCCAGCGCGGTGTGCGCAGGTTGGCGTGGGAGAAAATCGAGATCAGCCCGGCGAGGACACCGGTGATCGCGGCGGCTTCCGGTGTCAGACCAAAAACGACGGTCAGCGCAAAGCTGCTGCTGAACGTAAAGCCCAGCATGTCGAGCGGGTGGAAATACAGCGCGCCATAAATGTCGAAACGCTCGGCGCTGTGATGCATTTGGTGAAACACGCGCCATAAAATGTCGAATCGATGCTGGGCGCGGTGCCACAAGTACTGGAAAAACTGAAGTGCGGCATAGCCGACGGCCACGGCGAGAGGCAATGTCCACGACGAGGCGTCAAACAGTGCGGCGCCGGACAGGGCATCGTGCCACAGGAACGGTGCGTAGCTGGCCAGGGCGAGATAGACGATCGCCGACGTCACGCCACGTACACGCCACCAGCGGGCTTGTGGGTAATGGCGTGCAGGCGCCAGGGCGTCGATGAGGGCCAGGGCGGCAAAACCGCCAGCCAGTGCGAAATTATAGACATTGAACATGACTTGCTCCTTTTTCAGACTTATTCCATTGTTGCTATCCGGGCTGCGCGGATGGTGCCAGGAGAGTGTCGTGGTGCAGCGTGGAAATGACCGTTGGTAGAAGCGTTGAAATTGCACAATTGGAAACCGGCAAGGTTGCGGGGGCGAATCAGGCGATGAATGAGCTGAATATTCAGGTTTTGGGTGAACTGCGCGTACGCCAAGGCACCGCGTCAGTGCCACTTCCAGCCTCGCGTAAGACGCGCGCGCTGCTGGCCTATCTGGCTATCACCGCGCGACCACATCGGCGTGATCGTCTGTGTGAATTGCTGTGGGAAATCCCGGATGACCCGCGTGCTGCGCTGGTCATTGAGCAAGCTGCGTCCTGTCGTTAACCGGCCAGAGCAGCCACGCATTGTGGCTGACCGCGAGCGCGTTGAGCTTGATATCGATGATGTCCAACTGGACCTGCGTGACATCAGCCACACGCTGGAACGCGATGATCTGACGCTGAGCGATTTGCTGACGCTGGCTGAGCGCTTGTCGGAGCCCTTGCTCGCCGGCATCGATTTGCCGCAACAGGCGCTGTTTGTACGTTGGCTGCAAGCTGAGCGGGCGCATGTGGACAAACACGCCGCCCGGGTCGCGGCGTTGCTCCGCCAACATCCGGACCTGCCGGCCTCGGATGCACTGACCTGGTCGCAGCAATGGCTCGATCGCGACCCCTACAGCGCCGCTGCAGCGCGTCAGCTTGTGGCCGATCACAAGCACTTTGGTCAGGCCAGCGAGGCGACGCGTCTTGCCGTGGAATTGACGGCGCGCTTTCGCAATGCCGGTGTTCCGCTCGTCTGGCGGTCAGTGGCGGAAACCGCGACGCCCACGTTCAATGACGTGACCGAAGGGCGGCAGCTACTTGCGCGCCAGCGTATTCAATTTTGCACGGCGTCAGACAACGTGCGCATTGCCTACGCGTCCGTCGGGGCTGGCCCGCCCGTCATCAAGGCGGCCAACTGGCTCAGTCACCTGGAACTTGACTGGGATGCGCCGATCTGGAGTCCATTGTTTCGGCGCCTGGCACAGCGGCATCGTTTTGTTCGCTACGATGAACGCGGCAATGGTCTGTCGGATTGGGAGGTCGATGACATCAGCTTTGATGCCTTCATGACGGACCTTGAATCGGTGGTCGAGGCCAGCGGTCTCGAACGATTTGCGCTGCTTGGTATTTCGCAGGGCGCGTCGGTATCGATCGAATACGCTGTACGTCATCCTGAGCGAGTCAGTCATCTGGTTTTGTTCGGTGGCTACGTCGCCGGCTGGCGCATCGGCACAGACGACGCCACGAAACGCGAACGCGAAGCCATCATGACGTTGACGCAAACCGGATGGGGGCGCAACGATCCGACCTATCGGCAGATCTTTTCTTCCACGTTTTTGCCAGACGCGACGTCCGACGAAATGGCCTGGTTTAACGAGTTTCAGCGGCAGACTACCTCGCCCGATAACGCTGCGCGATTCTTGTCTGCGTTTGGCGATATCGACGTGCGCGAGCAACTGAGCAAGATTACGGTCCCGACGTTGGTACTGCATTCACGTGGCGACCGGCGCATTCCGTTTGATGTGGGGCGTGATATTGCTGCGCGCATTCCCAATGCGCAGTTCGTTGGGTTGGAAAGCAACGGGCACCTGCTGCTGGGACGTGAGCAGGCGTCGGTTGATTTCGTGCAGGCGGTCGAGGATTTTCTCGCGACCTGATGTCACAGCACAACTCCGCGCCCAATGCTGGCGCACTGGTCGCGGTGGAATTGCGCAGCATGTCCAGCACACAGTATCTGACGACGTTAACGATTGCGCCGCCTGTGAGCTCGTATTTGTCGGCCACCCGCGTCAGATCGATGTCGGCCGGAAGCCAGTCGCCATTCGATATGGCGTTACGCCACAATGCCAGGCGCTCTTTGGCTCCCGGAACCGGAAACCGCACGACGGACTCAAACCGACGAGCAAACGCGGCATCGATATTGTCCCGCAGGTTGCTTGCGACGAGCAGCGTGCCCTCAAAAACTTCCATGCGCTGCAAAAGGTAGGATACCTCCTGATTGGCATAGCGGTTGTTCGAGTTATCTACCGCGCCCGTTTGCCGAAAATCGCGTCGGCCTCGTCGAAATACAGGATCCAGCCGTGCCGCTCAGCCTGATCAAAAACGGCTGCGATAACCTGGGCGAATCATGTCACCCAGGCCGGCGAGCTGCTGCATGGTTTGACCGTTTGAATTAGAAACGGGTCGAGAGTCTGTGGCTTGATGTTGGGCGCAAGCGCCAGAGAAAGAACAAGACGCTCTTCGGCGCTGAACCCGGCGGTGCGAATGGCCGTGGCAAATCGAGAATTGTCGGACGACAGGTCTGGCGGCGCATGGTGAGGGCGTGTAGCCAAAGGCGTCCTTCACACTAAGGCCATGCCGCTATCGTGTACTGATCGGGCTCCAAGCGCCAATTAACCAGCTCCATCAGCAAGTTACCGTACCCTTTGTATCCTGCTCTCAAAGCTGTATATAATCACAGTCACTGTGAATCCATACAGATGAGAATATCATGCAAGACCTGACCGCTCGCCAAGCCGAAATCCTGGCCCTGATCCATGACCACATGACCGCAACCGGTATGCCCCCCACGCGCGCCGAAATTGCCAATCAGCTCGGCTTCCGTTCGACCAACGCCGCCGAGGAACACCTGCGTGCGCTCGAACGCAAAGGGGCCATTGAGCTGATCCCCGGCACGTCACGTGGCATTCGTATCAAAAACCACATGGCCGATGAAATTCGCGAGTCCAGTGGCTTGCCGCTGGTGGGTCGGGTGGCCGCCGGTCAGCCGATGCTTGCGCAGGAACACATCGAGGCGCGTTACCAAATCGATCCCAATCTGTTTCGTCCCAAGCCGCATTACTTGTTGCAGGTACACGGCATGAGTATGCGCAACGCCGGCATCCTCGATCAGGATCTGGTCGCCGTGCATCGCACGCCCGATGTGCGTCACAACCAGATCATCGTCGCGCGTCTTGAAGACGAGGTCACCGTCAAACGCTATCGCCAAAAAGGCAAGCAGGTGTGGCTGATGCCCGAGAACGAGGATTTCGAGCCCATCAAAGTCGACCTCGAATACGAGTCGCTGACGATCGAGGGCATTGTTGTCGGTGTCATTCGCCAGTAACCCTGGTGCAGGTTTGCAACGATGTCGGCGCCTCTGGATACACTGCTTCGCGATGCGCGCGTCTGGCGCGCCGGTCAGCCCAGGTCGGGTATCAAGGGCATTGCCAGTGGTTATCCGCAGCTCGATGCGCGGCTGGCGACCGAGGGGTGGCCCGCCGCCGCGCTCACCGAGATTTTGCTCGACCAGCCCGGTGTTGGCGAACTCAAATTGCTGATGCCCGCACTGGCGGCACTAAGTCAGCCGCGCTACGACGGCGAGCACCGCTGGATCATGTGGATCGCGCCGCCGCATATTCCCTACGCGCCGGCACTCAATGACGCCGGTGTCGATATCCAACGCGTAATGGTGGTGCACGCCACCGAACGCATGGATGTATTGTGGGCCGCCGAGCAATCGTTGCGCTCGGGCAACTGCGCAGCGGTCTTATTTTGGGTGCCGCAAGCGCCCGACAAATCTCTGCGTCGTTTACAACTCGCGGCGGCACAGGGCGACAGTCTGGGCGTGGTGTTTCGCCCCACGCGCGGCGCGAGTCAGTCATCACCGGCCGCATTGCGCCTGATGCTCACCCAGGACGAACAGCAGCGCACGCTGCATATTCTCAAGAATCGCGGTGGTCGACCGGCCACCATGAACGCAGATTTCCTCGCGCCCTGAGCGCGCATCAGCACCATGTTTTTTTCACACATCACACCCTCACTCCCTCTGCAAGAAACGCAGGTAGGACACGCCACGCACATAAAGAAAACGAAAGATGTTTTGGACGCAGGACCCCGCTGGCAAAGTGTCGGCAGCAGGGACGCTGCGGACAAGCCCCTGCGGCACGCTCACTCCCTCTGCACAAAACAGAGGTCAAGCAAGCGGAAGGTGTTTTGGACGTGGGCCCCCGCTGGCAAAGTGTCGGCCGCAGGGCCGCTGCCCCCAAGCCCCCAAGG
>CAYGSQ010000025.1:8791-10486 GCA_964352435.1 uncultured Gammaproteobacteria bacterium
GTTCGCCGGGGGGGCCCCACGTCCAAAGCACCGTTCTTACCGCCTCGCGATCGACCCACGCGCCGTAACGGCCTGAGCGGGCACGCGCGATCATGCCCAAGCCAGGTCAATCCCGGTCCCTGTTCCCGACGCTGCTGCACACCAGTAACGCGCCGCTCAAATTACCACCACAGCCGCCCGTCACACCGGACTATCCCGCACGTGAACGCGCCCCCCATGCCCGCACGTTGTGGCTGGCCTTGCGCTTTATCGATCTTGCGTTGGAAGCACGCGGTGCGCGTCGTGACGACGTTGCAGCGGTCGCGGTTATCAGTGAGTACAGCGGTGTATTGAGTGTCTGTGCGGCCAATGCCGCCGCCGCCGCCCTGGGGATTGATGCGGGCACCCCGCTGACCGCCGCGTACGCGTTGGCACCGCAACTCATTACCCTTGAACGAGACCCGCAGCGTGAGATCGCGCGACTGCAGCGTCTGGCAGCGTGGTGCGTGCAGTTCACCTCCACGGTCAGTCTCGAGCCGCCCGATACCTTGTTGCTCGACGTGCAGGGCAGCTTGACATTGTTCGGTGGGCTGCCGGCATTGCTTGCGCAGGTCGAGGCGCAGCTTGATCAGCTGCAGATCGCACGCAGTCTGTCCGTCGCACCGACCGCGCAAGCCGCGTTGTGGTTTGTGCGCAGTGCGACGCCGCTGGTGCTCGACGATGCCGCGCGTTTGCCCGATGCGTTGTCGCGTTTGCCGCTGTCGGTCACGGGTTGGCCCGCGCGTACCTTGCACACGCTCACAGGCATTGGTGCGCGCGGCGTTGGTGATGTGCTGCGTTTGCCGCGTGACGGGTTTGCGCGGCGCTTTGGCCGACACGGACGATTGGAGCTGGACCGCGCATTGGGCCTTAGTCCCGATCCGCGGACACCGTTTGTGATGCCGCCGGTGTTCGAAGCCGCGCTCGATTTGCTGACCGAGACCGAACGTCTTACTCACATCGAGCTGGCGATCGGGCGTTTGCTCGATGAGCTGGCCGGCGTACTGCGTGGGCATCAACGGGCCGTGGCACAGTTTCGCGTTGGTCTCACACATCGCGATGCCACGCCCACCGTCATCGCGATCGGTCTGGCTGCGCCGTCGCGCGACGTGGCACGTTTTAAGCGGGTGGTGCATGAACGTCTGGAAGCGCTCACGCTGGCGGCACCGGTGACTGACGTCACACTCACCGCACCCAACCTGATGTTGCTCAGCGGTCGCGATGGCGATCTGTTTTCACGCAGCGTAGAGGGCTACGAATGGCCGCAGCTGGTGGAAACCCTGCGCGCGCGTTTGGGCGCCACGGCCGTGCACGGTCTGTGTCTGGTGCCCGAACATCGTCCCGAGGCCGCGTGGCGCTACGTTGAGCCCGGCACACCCGGTGCGTCGTTTGACGTGCCGCGCCGGCCACTGTGGATGCTGGGGCAGCCCGCCGCACTGCGTACGCAGGGGCAGTGGCCGTATCTGGACGGTACGCTGCGCATCGTGCGTGGACCTGAGCGCATCGAAACCGGTTGGTGGGACGGCAAGGACGTGGCGCGCGACTATTACGTTGCGGTCAACCCGCAGCGGCTCTATCTGTGGATTTATCGCCGTCGTCAATCACCCAAAGACTGGTATGTGCACGGTGTCTTCGCCTGAGTTTGTCGGCTATGCCGAGTTGCACTGTGTCACGAAC
>CAYGSQ010000025.1:10496-15542 GCA_964352435.1 uncultured Gammaproteobacteria bacterium
GCAGCGAACTGCGCTGTGAAGATGGTCTGCACATCGTGGTGCTGGCTACCACGCGCGAGGGCTACGGTAACCTCAGCACGCTCATTACCCGCGCCCGTCGTGCCGCGGTCAAGGGCAGCTATCGACTGCAGCGCGACGCGCTGGTGCACGGACTCGATGAATGTCTGGTGCTGTGGTTTCCCGCCAACGAGCACGATGATGACAATGGCCGCTGGCTGGCCGAGGCGTTGCCCGAGCGCGCTTGGCTGGCGGTAGAGTTACTGGCCCAGGGCGATGATCGACGACGGCTGCTGGCACTGTGTGAACTCGCCGACCGCGTGGGAATGCCCGCACTGGCGACGGGGGATGTGCACATGCATGAACGCAGGCGGCGCGCGTTGCAGGACACCGTCACCGCCATTCGCCTGCGCACCACCGTCGACAAAGCGGCGCTTGCGCTGCACGCCAGCGGCGAGCGTCATCTGCGTCGCACGCGTTCGTTAACGCGCCTGTATCCCACGCCACTGTTGAACGAGACGTTGCGCGTTGCGCAGCGCTGTCATTTTTCACTGGACGAGCTGCGCTACGAATACCCGCGCGAGATTATTCCCAACGGCTATACGCCCAGTAGCTACCTGCGCAAGGTAACCGAGGAGGGCATGGCACAGCGTTGGCCTGAGGGGGTTAGTGACCGGGTGCGCGAGTTGATTGAGCGTGAGCTGGTCCTGATCGCTGAGCTGGGGTACGAGGCCTATTTTCTGACCGTCTACGACATCGTGCGCTTTGCCCGCTCGCGCAACATCCTGTGTCAGGGACGCGGCTCGGCGGCCAACTCGTCCGTGTGTTTTTGTTTGCACATCACCGAGGTCGATCCGGCCCGGATGGCGATGTTGTTTGAACGTTTTATTTCCAAAGAGCGCAACGAGCCGCCCGACATCGACGTCGACTTTGAACACGAACGACGCGAAGAGGTCATCCAATACATCTACCAGAAATATGGCCGTGACCGCGCGGCGCTGGCGGCGACCTTGATCACTTACAGGCCGCGCAGTGCGATGCGCGATGTGGGCAAGGCGCTGGGTCTGGATACACTGCAGACAGATCGCCTGGCGCGCGCGATGCAGTGGTGGGATGGGCGCAACATCGATGACGAACGCATCGTTGAGGCCGGCTTCGCACCCGACAACCCGATGATCAAGCGACTGATCACACTGGTTCGCCAAGTGCAGGGCTTTCCGCGGCACTTGTCGCAGCATGTCGGCGGTTTTGTTATTGCCCGGGATGAACTGCATCGGCTGGTGCCGGTCGAGAACGCGGCGATGGAAGATCGCACGGTCATTCAATGGGACAAGAACGATCTCGAAGATCTTGGTTTGCTCAAGGTCGATGTGCTGGGGCTGGGTATGTTGACCGCCATTCGTCGCAGCTTCGATTTGATCGACAAATATCGCGGTATTCGCCACAGCATCGCGTCAGTACCGGCAGAAGATCCGCGCGTATACGACATGGTCGGGCAGGGCGATACGCTGGGTGTGTTTCAGATTGAGTCGCGTGCGCAGATGGCCATGCTGCCGCGTATGCGTCCACGGCGTTTTTACGATCTGGTCATCGAGGTGGCGATCGTGCGCCCCGGGCCGATTCAGGGCGACATGGTGCATCCATATCTGCGCAGGCGTAATGGCGAGGAAGCGGTCAGTTACCCAAGTGAAGCGGTACGCGATGTGCTGGCCCGTACGCTGGGTGTACCGATTTTTCAGGAACAGGTGATGCATCTGGCCATGGTGGCGGCGGGCTTTACCGCGGGACAGGCTGATCAGCTGCGGCGCGCAATGGCCGCGTGGAAAAGGCGCGGGGGTCTCGGGCCATTCGAGTCACTGTTGCTCGATGGCATGCGCGAGCGTGGTTACAGCGATGACTTTGCGCAACGCATCTTCAGTCAAATTAAAGGCTTCGGTGAATACGGCTTTCCCGAGTCCCACGCCGCGAGTTTTGCGCTGCTGGTGTATGTGTCCGCGTGGCTAAAGCGCTTTGAGCCAGCGGCGTTTTTTGCGGCACTGATCAACAGCCAGCCGATGGGCTTTTACGCGCCGGCGCAGCTGGTGGCGGGCGCGCGTCGTGCGGGGGTTGAGGTGCGTGCGGTCGATGTACTGACCAGTGACTGGGACTGCACGCTCGAACGGGGCGAGGCGGGCGCACCGGCACTGCGTCTTGGCTTACGTCAGGTTAAAGGATTGTCCGAGGAAGCCGCAGAGCGTCTTTTGCTGGTGCGCCGAACCCGCAGCGGACGTGCCGAGCGGCCGTTCGACAACGTGACGGAGATGGCCCACGCGGCCAAGCTGTCCCGCGCCGAGCTGGAAATGCTGGCGGCTGCTGATGCACTCGTCAAAGTCACCGGGCATCGGCATCGGGCCAGCTGGCAGGTCACCGGCGTTGAGCGTTCTACGCCTTTGTTTGACGGCTATGAGATCAAGGAGGCTACGCCGCTGTTGCCCAAACCCGATGCGGGGCAAGAGGTGATCGCCGACTATCGTTCCGTGGGTTTAAGTCTCAAGCACCATCCAATTGCGCTACTGCGCGAGCGGCTCAAGGCGGAGGCCATGTGCAGTGCGCAGGAGATCGGCGTGTTGCCGGACGGCGCGTGGATTCGCACGGCGGGGTTGGTGATTACCCGGCAGCGTCCCGGTACCGCCAGCGGCGTCACATTCGTCACACTGGAAGATGAAACGGGGCACAGCAATTTGCTGGTGTGGCGCAAGATTGCGCAGACGCAGCGCAAAGCTTTGTTACGCTCGCGCCTGATGGCGGCGCGAGGCCAGGTTCAGCGACAGGGAGATGTCATTCACGTGGTCGTGCGCCACATGACCGATTTGAGCCACTGGCTCGATGGCCTGGTCAGCACGTCACGCGACTTTCATTGACCGGGAGCAGGTTGCTCCCACGTGGTTTATTCGTCGAACGACATCTCGTCGAGATCGTTGAGTTCTGCTTCCAGGCGTTTTTGTTCACGCAGCACCTCGGCACGACGACGTGCGTTGATACGTGTGTCCACCAAAACCGCTTTCTTTTGCGCTGCCGTCATTTCGATATGACGCACAATTTCATCCGCGTCAAACATCGACGTATCGGTATACATGTCTTCCGAATCCACCGCGTCTGAAGAATCGTCCAAGCTTCGTGTATGCATGTCGTTTCCTGTCAAAGAGTAATTACAGATCGTATGAACGTTTTACCGTGACCGAGCCTCTTCGCAAGGGACGCAGATCACAGTTCCAGACATAAGCGTGCTCGACCAATGTGACAAGAGATCGGGCGGCCGCGCCAGGCGTGGAGTGCTGCGACGCGGCAAATTTGTCAATGCCGTTGAGTGGTGAGAATGGTCTAGTAAGGGGTTGCTAAATAAAATATATGGTCTATTATTGATCATATATGAAAACCAAGACGCTCAAAAACTACCTGACTGCCACCTTGCGCCGTGTCCTGCGACCGCTGGTACGCATTTCCCTACGGGGGGAGCTGACCTACAGCGAATTCGCGGACATAGCCAAGCGCGCTTACTTTGACGTCGCGCGCGATGACTTCGGAATAGCCGGGCGCAAAACCAATCTCGCCCGCGTTGCGATCCTCACCGGACTGTCCCGTAAGGAATGCACGAGAATCAAGGCTCAGGAGCTCGATGCCGCCACGCGAGTACAGGCGATGAGCCCGGTTACTCGTGTTATTACCGCCTGGCACGAAGATCCCGTTTTCCAGGATGCAGCAGGGCAGCCGCGAGTCCTTTCTGTAGAGGGATCAGCGAGCAGCCTAAACGAGCTGTTGCGGCAATACGGCGGCGACATTCCGTCCGGTGCGCTAATGACCGAACTAAAACGCATTGGCGCGATGGAGCAGACGGACGACAACCAGTGGCGCGTCATGAAGCGAAGTTTCATTGCTGCAGGTTTTGATCAGGACAAAATCCGAATTCTGGGTAACCAGTTGGCCGATCTTGGCGGCACCATCGTCCACAACGTCGAAGAACGCAATGCGCAGGACCCACGCATGCAGCGCTACGTATTGGCCGATGCACTTCATCCCGACGATGCCAAAGAATTTCAACAACTCGCTACGCGGAAGGGTCAAGCACTGCTTGAAGAGCTTGACGCGTGGCTCACCGCCCGTGCACGCCCGGACGCGGGTGACCACAAAGATGCACAACGCGCGGGCGTTGGCATTTACTTTTTTCAGGATTCAACACCTTCCGGAGAGAAATCATGAACAGCAAGAAATACAACAAAATTCGCGCTCTGCCTTTGACCATTGCCTTACTCTTGTCTGGCTGCGGCGGCGGCGGCGGAGGTGGTACAACGTTGGCCCCGCCGCCCGTCAATAACCCACCGCCTGTAGCTCAAAAGGGCATAGAAGGCGGCGGTATCGTGAGTCGGTTTGGCGCCAGCTTTAACACGGTTACGGTCAGTGACGTGACGTTCGACACGACCTCATCTTCACTGGTTGTTTTGGTCGACAATCAGCCAGCAACGGTAGCCGATCTGAACATCGGCAACATTGTACGCGTGACGGCGACGACAGACGACAACGGCGTCACGGCGGTGGCCACCACGATCACACAGATTAACGATCTTGAGGGGCCTATTGAAGCCGGGTCCATCGACGTCGCCGCCAACACGTTCATGGTGCTTGGCCAGACCGTACGCATCGTGGCAACCACAGTGTTCGACGATGGCATTTCACCACGTTCGATCGAGGGGCTCGCCGATGGCGATGCGGTTGAGGTCAGCGGTCTCGACGATGGTGCTGGCGTCATTGTGGCGACGCGTATCGAATTCGACGACGATGCTGGCGACTTTGAAATTACCGGGACCGTCAGCAACCTTGATGCAACGGCCATGAGCTTCAATATAGGCTCCCTGGCTGTGGACTATTCGCAGGCGATGCTCGAAGACTTTGACAGCGGCATGATCAGTGATGGCAACATAGTGGAGGCCGAGGGCACAACGCTCGGTGCCGCCGGTGAGTTGATTGCCACCAAAGTGGAAAACAAATCGCCCTCGTTCAGCGGGGTCGACGGCG
>CAYGSQ010000026.1:0-15177 GCA_964352435.1 uncultured Gammaproteobacteria bacterium
AGGTAGCGTCGCACACCTTTGCGCAGCGAATTTCGATCACCGGCTCGCGCTTCGAGAACGTGACCGGGCATATCCTCAACCTTGATCGCGAAATCGATGATCTGGGGATCTACAACGCCGAGTACATCGACATTGTTGATTCGACGTTTACGCATGTTGGCGGCACGATCGCCAACGTTTATCGCGGCGGCACGGATGAGAGCACGTTTGGTCCTCATTTCGTTGTGTCGGGATCGACGTTCCAAGATGTTGGCCGTAACAAGCGCAATAAAACCAAGGCGTCGGTATTTCTTCTGGGTGTTCAGGCCACGCACATCCATGGCAATCGATTCATCGACAGCCAGCCCATACGCGTCGTCGAGACCGTGGGCGATCCGGTGACCCGGATTGAAAACAATGAGCTCCAATCGACCGCACCAGCGGTGATTGCAACGGGACGCTAGCCTGCATTAATAATGCAGGCTAGCGCCTTCTCAGGCGCCCGGTGCCGCCAATTGCCAAACCGCTGCCTACCGGGTTTAATCGTGCAATGACTGACACCAGAAAAATTGTGCCTTCGGGGCCGCACGATGTCGGCGGGCTTGACGCCGGCCCGGTCGATCTTTCTGAGAAAGACACGGCGTACTGGGAGTGGCAGATCGACGCCATGATCCGGCTTGCGCTGGCCAAGGGCCTGTTCAGTGACTTTGCTGAACTGCGCGATGGCATTGAGAAGCTCGACCCGGCTGACTATGCGACGTTGACCTACTACGAGCGTTGGGCCAAGTCACTCGCCTATGCTTTGGTGGACAAAGGCGTCATCGACACGGCGCAACTGGACGAGCGGATTGCGATGATTCGTCAGCGCCAGGCGAAGGACGCGGTCTTATGAGCGGTCCGCGTTTCTCGATTGGTCAGTCCGTACGCATCATAGATCGCTGGCCTGATGTGCACCATCGCGTGCCGGCGTATGCGAAGGGGCAGCGGGGTGTCATTGAGCGCATATGCGGTCGGCACGGGCAGCCCGAGACATTTATTCGCGGCGACGGTGCGCCCCGAACCCGGCTTTATCGCGTCCGCATTGCGCAGCCAGAACTGTGGCCCGCGTACGCGGGCAGCGCGCGCGATACGCTTGACATCGAGATTTTTGAACACTGGCTTGAGGAGCTCCCATGAGCCACAACGATTCGCATGATGGTCACACGCACGATCACGATCATGCACGCACGTTTCAACCGGACCACAAGGAACCCACCAGTGACGGCGCGCTCGTCGGACTGGCCCTGCGCGAGCTGCTGATTGAGGGTGGTCACTACACCCGGGACGAAGAGCGTGCCGTTATCGAAAAAATGCAGGGCGCCTCGCCCGAAAACGGTGGGCGCCTGGCCGCACGCGCGTGGGTTGACGAGGATTTTCGTGCGCGCTTGCTCAGTGATGGCGCGTCGACCATTCGCGAAATGGGCTTTGATCTTTCGCCGACGGAATTCACGGTCATGGAAAACAGGGACGACGTGCACAACGTGATCGTCTGCACGCTGTGCTCTTGCTATCCCCGCGCGTTGCTCGGTATGTCGCCCGCCTGGTACAAGTCCAAAAACTATCGCTCGCGTCTGGTGCGTGAGCCGCGAGTGGTGCTGAAAGAGTTTGGCGTTGAGCTTGATGCCGGTGTCGACGTGCGGGTTCATGATTCGACCGCGGAGTTGCGTTACATGGTCTTGCCGCAGCGACCGCCCGGCACGGACGGTTGGAGCGAGGCGCGTTTGGCCGCGCTTGTGACACGTGATTCGCTGATTGGTACGCAGCGGCATCTCAGTCCAATGTTCTGACTGCAATTGACAGGACACGACGCAATGATCGGAACAAGGCTTATGCAGACAGTGGGGCGCGCCCCAGCGCTCAAGCTGAGCGCGGCACTCGTTGTGCTGAGTGTGGGCATTGGTGGTGCTGGCTGTGCTCAGGAAGCCACAGAGTCTGACTTCGTCTGGGCCATCAATGTCGCAGGTCCCGCCTATACATCAGGCAGCGGAACGTTGTTCCAGGCCGAAGAATCCGTTGCGGGCGGCGTGGTCGGACAGATGCCCCTCGTCAAGGGTTCGCAGGATTCTGCTTTGTACAATACCTATCGTTCTGGCGACCTGACCATTGCACAGGCGGTCGCAAACGGGGCTTACGACATTACGTTTCATTTTGCGGAGCCCGCTGACAATGCACCGGGCGACCGGGTGTTCGACGCGTTCGCCGAAGACGAACGCGTCATCGACGATCTGGACGTGATGCTATTTCGCGATGCCAAAATTCACTCGGCGCTGACCGTCACGATTCCTGGCGTTCAAGTCCACGATGGCGAACTCAATCTTCGCTTTGATGCGTCGGCAGGCGAGCCTGTGTTGAGCGCGTTGGTGGTACGGCGTGCGACGGCACGTGCGGCCGACTGGTCGCTGGTCTGGCGTGACGAATTCGACAATGCCGGTGCGCCCGACGCGGATCGATGGAACCTCGAAGTCTGGCCAGCACGCAAGGTTAACGATGAAGATCAGGCCTACACGGCACGCGCGCAAAACGTACGGGTCGAGGATGGTTATTTGCTGATCGAGGCGTTGCGCGAGGACTACGGCGACGCACGCTACACATCCGGTCGCGTCCATTCGCGTGGGAAAGGCGACATTCTGTACGGCCGGGTCGAGATTCGTGCCCGGTTGCCGTCCGGCAAGGGCAGCTGGCCGGCGCTGTGGATGCTGCCCAGCGATCCGTTTCGCTACGCGACAATGTGCGAGGCGGGTGATGAATGGCAGGGCAGTCCTGATTGCGACGCGTGGCCCAACTCGGGCGAGATCGACATCATGGAGCACGTTGGCTATCAGATGAATCACGTGCACGGTACCGTGCACAACAAAGCCTATTACTGGATCAACTGGGAGCAGCGTAAGGGTCGCGTGCTGCTGGACGACGTCGCCCGCAATTTCCATACCTATGTAATCGAGTGGGAGCCCGAGCAGATCCGTATTCTGGTCGGCGACACGCTCTACTTTGTTTACAACAACGAGGGCGACGGCTGGGAGTCATGGCCATTTGATCACGCCTTTCACCTGGTCATGAACGTCGCCGTGGGTGGTTACTGGGGTCGTGCAGGCGGCGGTATTGACGACACCATATTCCCGCAGCGCATGCTCATTGACTACGTACGCGTTTACGAACGAGCGGGTCTTGATGGGCGGAAGTAGTTGCGATTTGCATAGAAGTCGCGCTGCGAATTCTCGTGCCACCAGCCGGGAATACCAAGGACCGGCAGCGGCAGTAGGTCTTTGGTCGACAGCAAAGCCTCATCGTTTGCAATTGCGCTAGCCACCGCGGCGTCAATTTGTCGATAGCGTTCTTTTTGCGGTAGCTCAAACCACTGCGTGGCGACGGGCCAATGCAAAGCCTTGGCCGTTAATCCAACGTAGGGTTGCAGGCACTGCTCATACAGACCATGCCCAATGACTAGCGGTTGAATCTGTTGCGGCCAGCTTGAGCGCGCCTCCACGAACAACCCATCCCAGTCATGAGCGGCGTGCAACGCCGTTAAAGCGGGGTCGCTGACAGGCAGCAGCACGCCGCATTCGTCAAACAAGGTGATGGCATCGCGGCGCGCTGTGCGGCGCGATGTTGCGTTGGCCAGTTCACGAATATGCACCGCATTCAGCGCCGACTTGGTCGCCGGAAACAGGGCCCACATCAGCGCGTTGAACAGGTCATGCCAACTTTTGGGACGCAGTGGAATTTGCGCCTTTGTGTCCACATGCGATTCGTACGCCGCGGCGCCATAAAGACCGGCGTCGGCCGCAAGCGTGAAGCGCAGGGGTTGTCCGGCGCGCGTACAGGCTCGTTTATCCAGCAACGCGTTGAGCTGATCTTCGTTCGGCCAGTCTTGCCACGTCTCCATCGCCATTAACCGGGTTAGCGAACCATGGATCGGCGACGATCGCAGAATGTCCAGATGCCAGTCCAGCGCTTGATGCATTCGGTCGATGAGCCTGTCTCCAAGTTGCGGGTCAGCTTCGCCCGTGCGAACGGTTGCTGCATGCCCACATCGTTAGTCGTCGTCGCTAATTTCCAGGGTGGTAGGTGCGCCGTGCCCGCGCCTTGACGTCCTCCGGATAAAACGCGACGTCCTTGAATTGCTGGTCAACGTAGCGCTGTGCCTGATCCACAAAATGCGGCGAGTCCGGATCGCCGCTTTGGCCGCCGGCAAGTATAGTCTTGGCCCGGACGCGCTCGCCAAATTCCACGGCAGCAACGAAGCTGTTACCACCGTAGCCGTAGAGCCGTTTGGTGCCCTCGAAGCGTTTGGCGCCGTACGAGGCAAGGGCGCCCCAGCGTCCTGAGCCGAAGCCGACGGGCAGGCTGGCAGCGTCGTCATCGTGTGGATGGTCAATGTCGCCCGTCAGGCGCTGAAACCGGTTGACCTCGCCCCACGGCAACGACCAACGACCAAAATCGGCCTCGAGCGCTTGTAGCGTTTCTTCAAACATCCGCAGACGCTCTGAAGGCGGCGACTGATTGGCAAAATAGTCCATCAACGCCACGCCGCGCGAACTCAGGCCCGTGGGATTAGTGCCGTGCGCCAAATAGTGCATGCCGTAAAAATGCGCGAGCGTCATGGCCACTGAATCGACGTGCGCGCGATGGTCCCACGCCCGCAGAACATCGATGGCGGGGCCAAGTCTGCCATCGTCACGTCCGCGTTCATCGTATGCACGAACCAGACCTGGAATCAGGACTTCCAGCGCGGGCATCTGCGGGTCGTAGGCCAGATCAAGCAGCTTGTCGAGCGTCAGATCCCGTTGTCCTGTAAGCATGCGCACCGCGTGCACGCCGCGAAAGTTTTCGAGATCAGGCGCCATATACGCTGGGTAGTCTTCCGGATTGGGGCTGAATTCGAGCGCGGCCGTGAACGGTGTCGAGTTGCAGTTTTGCAGCCAGCCGTTTTCCGGGTTGAGCAAGGTGATCGTCTCCTCGACCGTGTCCAGACCCTGCCAATCAGTATCCGGATTGCTGCCATCGACCGGCTTGGCGAAGTTGAACCGGGTGTCGCGTCGGGGCACGAAGTTGCCGTGGTAGTAAGCGATGTTGCCCGAGGAATCAGCGTACACCGTATTGTTGGATGAGTTGCGCCGGATGCGCATCATTTCGCGAAATTGATCGTGGTCGCTAAGCTTGGTGCGTACGAAGGACTGATGCAGCGCATTGACCGGGTCCCAGTTGAGTTTGGTGACGACCCATTTTCCGTCGATGCTGTGGGTTACCGGTCCGTGATGCGTGTGATACATCGGGAACGTGCGTGACGACATGCCGTCGCCATCCTTATATTGCAGTGTGACTTGCGAGGTTTTGACCGGGCGTATGTCATCGCCATAGCGGTAGACCAGCTGGCCGTCGCGCTCGAATACGTCTTCGACAAACTCGTCCATAAAGTCGACGCGCGTAGAGGTATGCATCCAGCCGGTGTTCTCGTTGAAGCCCTGGTAGACGAAAAACTGACCCCAGGTCACCGCGCCATAGGCGTTCAGACCTTCTTCGCTGACGACATGCACTTCGCCGCGGAAATAGAACGAGGTATGGGGGTTGATGAGCAGCAGGGTGTTGCCCGATTCGGTCAACGCGCCGGCAATGGCAAAGCCGTTGGAGCCGCGCGGTTCGCTGAAGCGTTCGCTCTGGTCGGGGGCCTGCGCCACGGTTTGCTGCGTGCCGTAAAAGGTCCGGATACCGTCGACGTCGACGCTTTCAATGTCGCCACCGATTGAGCCTTCGCTAAAGAACATCGGCATCCATGGCTCGAAACGCGTGAGCAGCCTGGGCGTTACGTCAGGGTGTGTGGCGAGGTAGTAGTTGAGGCCGTCGGCGTAGGCGTCACACAGCGCCTTGAGCCAGTCCGGCGCCGATGCGTAGGCGGCTTTGGCTTCGTCGACGGTCATGTACAGGCGTGCGCGCAGATCGCTGAAAATAGCCTGTTCGCCGTCAACTTCCGCCAAGCGACCGGTCGCCCAGATGTAATTGCGCTCCACGCGATTGAAGTCGTCTTCCGCCTGGGCATAGAGCAGGCCAAATACCGCGTCGGCGTCGGTCTTGCCGTAAATATGCGGGACGCCAAAGTCATCGCGCACAATGGTCACGCGTTGGGCGATGGCGGACAGTCGCGTGAGCTCAGGGTCGACCGGCAGGTCGTCGCGCAGTGGGGCGCAGGCGCAGGTCAGAAATAGCGCAGCGGTGAGCGCAAGAAGGTGCAATCGAGACGGGTCAAAAAATGCCATTGGAGACACCCGGAATGAGGAGGATGCCGCTATCTTACACGGGCTGGGGAGCGCAGCATCCGTGCTGCAGTCTGATAGAGGTTGCGTCGGCTTGCCGGTAGGTCCTGTTGCAGCCCGAGCGTGGTTTTAAGAGCGTTTGCGGCGTCCGCGCAAGCCCAGGGCGGACAGTGCGGACAAAAACAGCAGGCCGGCGGCAGGTACAGGGACCGCGCGAATTTCCAGCGTGCCGCTCCAAAGCGCATCCGCTATGTCGTTGGCATCGTCATAGGTTTCAAAAAACACCAGATGCAACAAGCCATCAGTCAGCGTAAATGACAAATCGTTGGCCGCCAGATCAAGCACGCCGCCAGAGTCGAAGCTCGCGGAACCTGCCATGGTGTCGTCAATGCCAGGGCGCAGATCAACGTAGCCGTATCCAGCCGAATCCTCGAAACCAATAGCCGCTTCGCTTAGCCATGAGTCGCCGACACCTTCAATGGCAACGTTCCAGCCGATGCCGTCAATGGTCAGCGGGCCGGAAATACCGAGTATCGCGCCGATGTCGATGACAAGCTCCGTGTTGCTGCTGTCACCACGGGCATCGAAACTCTGGACGCCGTCTATCGTGACCGAAATGACGGCGGCGGATGCGACGGTTGCAGGTAGCGAGAAGCTCGCCGCCATAACCAGGCTCGCGAAATAGAATCGTAACGGACTGCGCATGGTGGATTCCCCTCAAAGGCACATCGAATTATTGGTCGCCAGCCACAACGCACATGTCGTTGTGCTGGCGATACGCACTTGTTGCAGATGGTGCGTGTGCTTGATTGCAGCATGGAAAAAAAAACGCGCTTGCGCAAGCGCCGTGTATGTTGCGGTGCAACCGGGCAGGTGTATCGCCGCACGGGGGCGTGGTGCTTGAAACCCGCGGCCGGATGCAGAATAGTGAAGCTGCGCATCAGACAATAATCGGAGAACAGGCTATGCGACATCTAACAAAAATTGCTGCGCTGGCGGCGCTACTTGCAGGTAGCCAGCACGCCGCAGCATTTCCGCAGTTTTTCAATGACTGGCAGGCGTTGTACGGGGCCGACTCCAACAGTGCGATGACGTCCGGGTGCCAGCTTTGTCACGGCAATGTCAACGGTGGCAGCCCCTGGAACGACTATGGTTTTGATCTGATTCTGGCGTTGGATCAGATGGCCTGCGATGCCGATACCGACGGCTCCGTGTCGTCCGTCGAAGCGTTTCGCTGCGTCGAGTTCTTTAACTCGGACGGCGATACGGGTGAGCGCGACAACCTCAGCGAAATTCTGGCCAGCACGCAGCCGGGCTGGAGCAACGGCGAGTGCAACACGCTGTACAGCTCGGTCAGCACAATGCCTGGACAGCCCGCGCCCGATAACATTGGCGACGTGGACGAGCCGGGTACGGATCCTGTAACCGGGTGTGACGACGATCCCACCGACCCGATTGATCCGGGCGACGCCACCATCGTGACCGTGAGTCCGGGCGAGAGCATTCAGGCGGCCATTGATGCCGTTGCGCCAGGGTCGACCGTACTGGTGGAGCCCGGCATCTATTCTGAAAACAGCGACGCTCAAAATGGTCTGAACATCACCAAGAGCATCAACCTGATTGGTTTGACGGACGGCGACGAGGGTGTGGTGCTCAAGGGGACGGGCAACAACCGCAACGGTATCGTCGCGGTGCCACAAAACCGTACAGATTGCCTGTCCTGCCACGCCTCGCTGGCACCACCGTTCACGCTGCATCCAGGCGTGCCGACGGGCTTTGGCGATACATCGCCGGTCATCCAGGGCCTGGAGATTCGCAACATTACGATTGACGGGTTTATCAACAACGGCCTGTTCACCGAGCGCGTGGACGATTTCAAGATCATCAATGTGCACTCACGTAACAACCGCAACTACGGCATCTTCCCTACGCTTTCGAGTAACGGTTTGATCAAGGACAGCAGTGCCGTGGGCGCTGATGACAGTGGTATTTGGGTGGAGACGTCGACTCATGTTGATGTGATCGACAATGTGTCCGCGGACAACGTCAACGGTTTTGAGGTGTCGAACAGCGACAACATTTTGCTTGAGGGCAATACGTCGACCGGCAATACGGTCGGGATGTCGCTGTTTGTGCTGACCGATCTGGTGGACACGCGTCCCGGTGCGCACAAGATTACCGTCCGCGACAATTGGATTTACGACAACAATAAACCCAACAACAGCTCGCCAGGTTCCATTTTGTCCGTGCTCGAACCGGGCTTCGGCATTCTGGTTTTGGGCGTTGACGACTCGGTGATTGAGAATAATCTGATCGAAGACAACGACTTCTTTGGCATTGTGATCGCCGATTACTGTCTGGGTGTGCAGGGCTCGTCGTTTGACTGCCAGACCAATCCGCCGCCCGCCGAGTTTGATCCGACGCCAGAGCGCAATCAGATCAAGCGCAATACGCTTATTAACAACGGCACGGCGCCGGATCCGGGCAGCCCGTTTGCAGTGTTTGCGGCAGACATTACGCTGTTCGTGCCCGGCGACTTCGGTAACTGTTTCCGTGAAAACACGCTCACGACGTTCCTGTCGATTGCCGGTCCGGCGCGTCCTTGTTCGCCCCTGGCGCCGCCGTTCGTGTACTCGGACCCTGCGGTCGGATCGCTGCTGCCAATCGAGCCTGTCGATATTATCAATCCAATCGGGGGCACGATTGGGCCGGTGATTGATCCGTCACGGCCAGGGCCGGTCAAGCGTCGTATTCATCGCCAGTAGACTTGTGGCCGACCGCTGCGCCAACAGACGCCGAATCCGCGGCGTCTGTTGGTACGGCCGCCTGAATAGGGCAAGTGCTAGTTATCGTCCAACTTGTGAAACGCGAGCGTGTCGGGCGTCAAGCTGAATTCGTCCTTGATGATCCGCATCAGATCGACCAGCCCCTCAGGGCGGAACCCCCGTTTGCGTGTGGCGATACCGCCGACGGATACCAGCGGCTTGACCGGGCCGTCGATGATCACCAGTTCGCCGGCTTCCAGTTCATGCTCGATAAGGATCTTGGGCAGGATCGTGATGTAGTCCGACTCCTGCACGAGGTTTTTGATGAGGCGCATTGAATTGGCGCGAATGTGATGGACGTGCGATGGCTTTAGCGTACCGCCCAAAAACTCGCGGAAGGCGTTGGCGACATATTTTTGATCGGCAAGTACCCAGTTGCTGCGCGCCAATTGCGCCCGCGACACGTTTTTCACGCGTGCCAGTCTGTGCTTGGCGCCGGCCGCCAACACCGATTCCACTTCGCACAGCCGGGTAAATGCCAGGTCGCTGCTGTCGAACTTCTCCGGAAACAAGCTCAATACGGCGTCGAGCGAACCATTGCGTAACTCCGCACACAAATCCTCAACAAAGCCCTCTACCAGGTGAACGTCGAGATCGGCGCCTTTTTTGAACAGGCGCTCAAGCGTCGCAGAGAGAAAACCGGCGCTGAATGAGGGGCCAACGCCAATGGAGATGTTCCCTCTGACGCCCGACTTCATAGCGCGGATTTCCCGTCGAACGCGCTCTGAGTCGTTGACGATACAGCGTGCATACTGCAACAGGTGCTCGCCGTAGTCGGTCAGGAAGACACCGTTTGATCGGCGTTCGATGAGCTCGACGTCCAAATCCTCTTCCAGATTTTTGACGCTCCGCGTCAGAGCAGGCTGACTGATATTTTGCTCCTTCGCGGAGCGACTGATGCTGCCGGTCTCCGCGATGGACACGAATTGCTTCAATTGCCGGATGTTCACACTGCTCTCATTTACAGGTTTTGTTGCGCTGCGGCGTCGGCCAGCTTTGGCACTGCCATGTTGACAATGGACTCATGATTTGTGACCGCGCCGGGCTCATATAGCCAGGGCGCATATGGTTAACGCACCATTTTGATCTTATAGAAATAGTGATCAGAGGTATGCAAATCTTTTATATCACAGGCATGGCACCCCAAAAAATAGTAGATAGTGTGCTGATACGCGTCAAAACTGACATTCGGCGTGGCTTGCGATCTGGCACGGTCGTGGCATTGATATGTGGCGCCACTGAATTACAGGAGAACACCATGGGCCCAGGCTTCCTGAATACTTTCCAGCAGAATCAACATCCGGCACTGGTCGAGGCAAATTGCGACGAGCGTGCCCGGCAGGAATTTGCGAAGAGCCTGAAACAGCACATTCAGCAAAATCTGCTGCCAGCGGTTTCTGCGACTTACCAGTTGCGCGCGGTCCCCGCCTATACGAAAGAACATGAACAGGCACCGGAAAACTACCGTGAGGCCCGAAAAGCCTTTGCGGCAGATCCGATGTTCAAGGCCTACTTAAGTGTCAATCGGATCAGCCAGGAAATACTCTGGTTTAGTGTTATCGATGCACTCGAACGTCAAAGTGAAACCTATGAGCCGGCGACCAGGGCGAGCCCGGCGGCCGGTGGTTCATTGCAGTTGGATCCGGGTTTTACCGTGCCACGATACATTTCCGAGCTCGACATTCATTGCATGCCCGGCGGCTACTGTGGCCCAGCGACTGCTGGTGAACTGCATGCGGGCGCTCTCTATGACCGTGGCGTCTATCTCTATGCGATGGGCTATATGGGCCCGAACAATGACGACATGGGGCGCTCCGTGTGCAACTACATCAAGCGTCACCATCCCGACTTTGCACCCAAGCGTATTCTGGACCTCGGCTGTACCGTCGGTCATTCAACACTCCCGTATGCCGAGCTTTTTCCTGATGCGCAGGTTCACGCCATTGACGTCTCGGCGGCGTGTGTCAGCTATGGTCATCATCGCGCGGAAGGCCTGGGTGTTCCGGTGCACTTCAGGCAGGCCAATGCGGAAGGGACAGACTATGAGGACGAGAGTTTTGATTTGGTCGTGTCGCATATCCTGCTGCATGAAACGTCGAAAAAAGCCATGCCGAAGATTTTCAAGGAGTGCCATCGGTTGCTTAAACCGGGCGGCTTGATGATGCATGCCGATCTGCCGCCGTTTGGGGATATGGATGCCTACACGCAGCTAATTCTGGACAACGAAACCTGGTACAACAATGAGCCGTTTTGGACGGCAATGCGCAATATGGATCAGGTTTCGCTGGCCGTGAACGCGGGCTTTGAACGTGACAACGTGCGTTTCGATACTGCGCCCATGGCCATCATGGAGATGGCGGCGGCGGCTGAATCCTATCAGGAGGAGGCCGCGGAAGAGCTGTCAGATCGCGAATTTACGGCCGGCGAATACGCGCCCGGCGGAGGGTGGGAAGTGCTGATTGGTAAGAAGTAGAGGGCGGACAATCGCCCGACCCCCGAGCACTTCATATTCATCGAAAGAGGATACTCCCGTGAGCAACAACAAAGTTATTAAAGGTAAGCGTCCAGAGATTTTTGAGACGCCAGGCGTCGACTACTTAATGCACATGGTCATGGTGCTTGCGCAAGAGCTTTCGGCGACACGAGACCGGCTCGATACGTTCGAAAAAATCGCCGAGCAAAAAGGCGTGCTCACCGGCGACGAGTTCGACAGCTTCGCGCCCAGCCAGGAGACGCTGGAGAGTCGCGAGGCCCGGCGACAAACGTTTTTGTCGAACCTTTTTAGCGTCATGACGCAAGAGTCTGCTGAACTTGCGGCAAAAGATACGAAGGCCAGATTTGAGGATGTTATCGACACGTTGGCGCGCTGAAGCGCAGCGCTTGATGCCTGGCGCCTTCTCGACGTAAGGCCATCGGCGAGGCGATTTTCTTCGTTCTTGCCAGCCCATTTACGATCGTAATTGCCGCGATGCAGCGGCGTCGGCTGCGCGTGTCTATCGCATTGCCACCCCACTAGTTCTTGATGATTTCATGCTTCATGCAAATTGTGTGGGGCGTCATGCGTTCTCGTTATATCACCATTTCAAGCGAAAAAAATACCGTATAACTAAGTGGACATTCGAAAAGACGAGTCAATGAATCCAGTCGTCAAATTCGATCGTTGATCGTTCCATTGGGTTGGCATCCGCAATGGCCAAGAGACATCGTCCTGGGAGTCGCAATGAAAATTAGACCGAAAAAAGAAACAGCAGCCATCGCGATTGCGTGTGCAATCAGCGCTTCGTTTGCAAGCCAAGCGTATGCGCAATCGGACGCAACGCTTGAAGAGGTGGTCGTCACCGCGCGTAAAACCGAAGAGTCGTTGCAGGATGTTTCACTGGCAATCAATGCCTTTGGTGCAGAAGAAATTGCGGCTCGCAGTCTGGAGGAGCTGGATGATGTGGCGCTGTACACACCCGGCCTGACGTTTGAAGACTATTCCAACGGTGGCTTTGGTACGCCGATCATCCGCGGTGCCAGTCAGTTTTCTGTCGACCAGCTCGAACAAAACGTGTCGACCTTCATCGATGGTGTATACATTCCACGTCAATATGCACTCGATATAGGCACCATCGATATGCAACGCATTGAGGTGGTCAAGGGTCCGCAAAGTGCGTTGTACGGGCAAAACGCCTTTATGGGCGCCATCAACTACGTTACGCGCAAAGCGGACCTGGACGAATTCTTTGCCGATGTCGGCGTCGTGTTAGGCACTGACGGCAGACAGGACTTTTCGGGTGAAGTGAGTTTCCCGATTAGCCCAGGCAAGGCCGCCATCAAGCTCAGCGCAGCGATCACAGAGTTTGACGGCGACTGGGACAACGATCATCCGGCGGCAAGGGCCGGCGTGAGCCCGGGTACTGACGATAGCATCGGTGGTTGGGATAACGACTCTTTTAGTATCTCGTTTGTCGCGAAACCGACGGACGCTATGGACCTGGAAATCGCTTACCACTCGTTCGACCAATCAACCGAAAGCCGCGCGCAGTCGCGGCTGGAACTGGGAGACTTCAACTGCGGCGGCACTCTGTTCGGTGGCCCGGTTCGCGGTATCTGTGGCGAGCTTCCCGACACGCCCATTGAAGCCGGTACGTCAAATCCGATCGGTTTTCTGATTGATCCACGTGGCTATGGACTGATTTCTGAAACTGACATGCTGCGTGCTGCGATATCGGGCGATCTGACCGACCACATCAGTGTGTCCTACCAGTACGCGAATATCGAAAGCGAGGTGTTTTCAGCGGGCAACTCTGACCGTGATCCGATAAACGGCACGAATTTTGGTGGATCGATTATTAACGCGTTTACCGTCCTGCCGGTTGGCGGCTTTGACTATGATTCTCACGAGTTGCGCTTCGAGTTCACGAGCGACTCGGGCCCCTATGCAATGCTGGGCTTTTTCTATTCTGACGGCGAGGACAATGATGATGGCATACCGGGCTATTTAGGCCCGCTGTTCACCGAAAGCCTCGAGCCAATTACGGCGGCCACGCTGGCTGGTCTTGCGACAAATGACCTGACGACGAAGACAAAAAGTACGGCACTATTTGGACGCGTCTCGTTTCCTTTTGCAAACGACAAATGGGTCTTGAGTGCGGAGGGGCGATACGTCGATGAAGAGAAGACCGTAAACATCGTCTACAACGACATGTCGACAGCGCCGGCCTATAAAGACAGTTTTTTCACGCCGCGATTGACCGCTGACTTCAACATCAGCGATAGCAGTCTTTTGTATTTGTCCTATGCCGAGGGCCTCAAGGCAGGCGGTTCAAATGCAGAAATATCGGGCGGTTTGCTTGCCTCAGAACGCGAATACGGCCCTGATGAAAACCAGACCCTGGAGCTTGGCTCCAAGAACACGTTCATGAACGGGCGGCTGCAATTGAACGCCGCATTGTTCGCGACCGATTGGGAAAACCTGCAAGTAACCCAGGCCGCTGCCAACGGTGGTTTCTTTACGACGTCTATTGTTGGCAACCTGGGCTCCGCGAGTTTGAACGGTATTGAGGCGGATCTGAACTTTGCGGCGACCGATGCGCTGACCCTCAACGCAGGCGTAGGCTTCGTCGACACCAGCTACGATGGCGGAACGATATCCCAGCGCATTGATCGCGCGAATATTTGCGACGACATCGTCTGTAATGCAAATGGTGATATCAGCGGCAATCAGCTGCCACGAAGCTCAGACTTTCAATGGAATGTGGGCGCGCAGTACGACAGGGAGCTACAAAACAACCTGAGCTATTTTGTGCGCGGGGATATTGTTGGGCAATCGGAGCAATATGTATCGGAAGTCAATATTGCTACGATTCCCTCAAGAACCTTAATTAACCTTCGTGGTGGCATCAGTGGCGACAAGTGGTCAGCTGAAGTATGGGTCAAGAATGCAGCGGATGAAGAATTCGTCTCCAACGCGTTCTACATTCCAAGCCCGTTCTTTGTCGCCTACGTACCAACCTGGGGTAACAAGCGCCGGTTTGGTATGACCGTGAATTATTCGTTCGGCAATAATTGATCGGTCGTATGAATTTTTCCGGGCGATGGAACGCGTCCCTGCGGTACATTGACGGTCGGCGCACAGGCGCCGGCCCGATTTCCAACCGTTGAACGGATTCCGACACTAAGTCCAGTTGCGAAAGGACGAGTCCATGCGCTACGAGTTTTCTCCCATCATTTCACGCGGCCAGCTCAAGTGGCCGAATGACGCCAAGGTCGCCCTCATTGTGACGGCGAATCTGGAATACTGGGATTTGGTTAAAGACACTGCTGTGCCTTACTACGCTGGCGGTCCGTCGATCTTGCCTGATCCGCTGCCCGGCAACGTGCCGGATTACCCCAATTTTACCTGGCGTGAGTACGGTCAGCGCGTGGGCATCTGGCGGCTGTTCAATTGCTTCGAAAAACTGGAGTTGCCGCTCAGCTGTACGATGAATGCCAAGACGGCGCTGGAAATTCCGCAGCTCATTGATGCTGTCCGGGCGCGCAATTGGGAGCTGGTGGCGCACAACTACGAGCAGGGTGAGCTTCTCACAAACTTTGCCCATGAC
>CAYGSQ010000027.1:0-14947 GCA_964352435.1 uncultured Gammaproteobacteria bacterium
CCTTGCTATGAAAACCCAGCCAGTCCACGCCATCGTTGTCGAGCATGCTCGACAAGCCACCGCCTTCCTTTTCCAGATAGTAGATCGCAGCGGGCGTGGTGACGATGAAGGCCGGCCCGCCGCCCGCCGATTCATCTGCGCCGTGCGTGAGTCGGACTGTTTGCTCCGTTTGTGTAACACAGGCGCACAGACCCGGCGCAAGGAGAAGGCAGGTCAGCCATCTGATCATTACGTGTGTGCCTTTGCGGTGGGCTCAGGAGGTTCAATATTGGCACTTCGCTTTAACAAAAAGCCGATGGTGGAAATTACCAGCGCGCAGCAGCCAAAGATTCCGCGCCCCCAAACAGGGTTGGGGATCAGTGTCATCAGAAAAATCCCGGCGCCCATAAAAATCACCATGGTGCCCAGCTTCTGTCTTTGTTGGCGGTCATAGTCGGTTTGCGCGTCGTCGGCAACCACCGGCTTTTCCAGGTCGGCAAAGAATTCCCTTCGTTGCACCTGGTAGGCGTCTTTCTCGTCGCGGTAGAAAAACGAGGTTGCGCAAAAGAAGCCGGCGGTAACAAAAACGTGTGCCGCCAACGTCAACATCAGGTTCATATCAACCACCTCTCTGGGGGTCAATGGGTTCATGCCGAACCAGTCGGCCACCACCTGCGGTGTCAGCACGCCTTTCATGAACCATGACACAAGCAGGCCCAGCAAGACCGTTGCCCAAGGTGCCCACTGTGGGGTTTTTCTGATGAATAGACCGAAAATGAGAGGGATCAAGAGCGGTACCTGGATCATGGCCGACACCGACATCATCAGATCGAAAAGGCTGAGTTCTTTGAGCGATTTGAAAAACAGCGCCATCAGAATGACCAGAATGCCACTGACAAAACTCAGCAACCGACTGAATTTGAGCAGGTGACGTTCGTCGACAGTTCTGTTGCGCTTGGCCAGATAAGGCTGGTACACACTGCGTACAATGATGCCGGCGTTCTTGTTGAGTGCGGAATCCATGGACGACATGGACGCCGCGAAGAGCCCGGCCAACAACAAACCCACAGTGCCCAGCGGCATGGCGTTGCGGACAAACACCAGGTACACGGCATCGCTGGCCTTGTTGCCGAGCTGCGGATAAGCGGCGGCGGCATCCGGATACAAAATGGCCGACGCCCAGGGTGGTATAAACCAGATCACGCTACCAACGCCCATCAGACCCATTGCCAGCAGGGCGGCCTTTTTGGCATTTACCGAGTCTGCTGCATTGAGAAAACGAAACGAGTCGTGAAGGTTCATGATCGTGATCAATTGCTTGGCCAGAAAGAACACAAACGTGCCCACCAAGAGCAGGCCGTAGTTCATGTCCGGTCCCATGACAAAGTCTGATGGGAAGTTGGTGACAAGCTCAACCGGGCCCCCGACTTTGACCAACGCCACCAGCGCGCAGGCGACGGACACCACGGCGACAACAAGTGTCTGTACGAAGTCCGACGCAACGACGCCCCAGGCACCGGATATGACCGAGACAAACAGCACGGTGAGCCCGGTTGCGATAATGGTCAGGCTGATGTCGGACTCGAAAACGGCGCTGGAAAATACGCCAAGTGCGTTGAGCCAGATGCCCGCATTGATCAGGCTGAAGATGATCAGTGCGACAGAAAAGAAGCGTTCATTTTGATTGCCGAAGCGACGTCGGATGGCCTCCGTCGGTGTGTCGACACGCATTTGTCGAAAACGCTGAGCAAAGTAAGCCCAGCCACAGAAATAGGAAAAGGTGTTGGCGATAAAGACCAGGCACACGGCAAACCCGTCGACGAAAGCCTTGCCGGCGGCGCCGGTAAACGTCCAGGCCGAAAACTGCGCCATGAACGCGGTCGAGCCGACCATCCACCAAAGCATACGACCGCCACCGCGAAAGTAATCGCTGGTGGACTGGTTGGCCAGACGTTTGAACGTAAACCCGATGCCGACCACGAGCAGGAAATATCCGGCTATTACCAAATATTCATAGATCAAGAGCCTTTCCCCTAATTGAGATGGCTAACATCAATCCAGTTTCCGTTTTCCCGAATAATGTCGATAAGCTGTTGGTATTGGCTGCCTTCCTTAAAGGTCTGATACGGCGCGACGGGCTGGCCCTCAATATCCTGCACCAGCTTGCGAATCAGGTAGCGCCAGTTTCTCTCGGTGTCGCCGTCGACAGCGGGCACATCGGCTGCAATCGCGGCCGGCAGATCGATCTCCTGCCACTGCTTTTGCGCAGCATAATGGTTGAGCGGTCCGCTGCCATAGCGGACCTTGATGTAGATGGCGCCCCGGCTCCCATAAAAAACAATGTGGTCCTCATTAAAGCGCGGGTGGAGTCCACCGTGTTTGAACAGCACAGAAACGGGCTTGCTGGCGTAATCGCTCTGCAGTTTGGCCATGATGGTGTACGTCCATTCCACATTGGACTCGCCCCACTTGAGGGATGGGTCGTCGAGGTTGTCGGGTATGTGTTCGCGACGTGTTTTGAAGTTGTGCACGCCGTCAACGATGGGCGCCTTACCCAGGTCGTCGCGCAGGTCGGCCATGATGGACAGTACTTTATCGCCGAGTACTGACGTAACGATGGACAGTTTGTGCGTGAAATTGTTGTTCAGCCTGCCGCCACCGTCTTCTTTGCGATGGGACCAGCCAAAGGGAATGTCACGTTCAAGATTGAAGTGGGAGATGCACTCGACTTCCAGTGGCTCGCCGATGGCCCCGTCGGCCACCAACTGCCTGGCATGAATGACATGGGGCATATAGCGAAAACTGGCAGCAAAGGCGGTCTTGACACCCTTGGCAACGGCGAGCTCGTAAAGCTCTTTCGCCGTCGCGCCGCTTTGGGTCAGCGGCTTGTCACAAAAAACGTGGCAGCCCTGCGCGATGGCTTGTTTGATGGGCTCTACGTGCGCGCCACCGGGCGTGCCAATGGATACGATGTCTGGGCGACACGTCTCAAGCGCTTTTTGCCAGTGGGTGCCGCGGTAGGGGATGGCCATTTTGCTGGCGACGTCTTCGACCACCGACTCGGTCCTGCCAACGATGCCAACGACCTCGGCACCCGCGTATCTGAAAGCCTCGGTGTGGCCCTGGCCCGCAAAACCTGTTCCATGAACCAGGACTCTTAGCTTCTTGCTCATTTTCGAAAAACCTCAGAACGATTACCAATGCCACAAGGTGCCGTCTTCCAGTCGGCTGACCGGCAGATAAGAGCGCTTGTATGGATGCGCCAATGCGGCTTCCTCATTGAAGTCGATGCCAAGACCGGGGGCGTCGCTGACGTAAGCCATGCCATCTTCTACCTTGATATCTTGCTGGAAAATCTGCTGGCTTTGTTCGTTACCCAGCCCAACAAATTCCTGGATGCCGAAATTCGGCGCCCAGGTATCTAAATGCATATGCGCAGCGAGGCAGACAGGCGACAAATCGGGTGCGCCATGGGGCGCCGTTTTGACATCGTAAATACTGGCAAAGTCGGCGATTCGGCGCATGGCCGTAATGCCGCCCGCATGCGTCGCGGCCATTCTGATGTAGTCGATCAGCTGATTCTCGATCAGCGCTTTGCAATCCCAAATCGTGTTGAACGTCTCACCGATCGCCAGTGGCGTGGTCGTATGCTGGCGAATTATTTTATAGCTGTCCTGATTTTCGGCGATGGACGCGTCTTCCAGAAACAGAAGCTTGTAAGGCTCAAGCGATTTGCCAAGCCTTGCTGACTCGATGGGCGTTAGTCGACTGTGCACATCGTGCAGCAGCTGCACGTCTTCGCCAAGACGTGTTCGCGCCTCGCGAAACAGATTCTCCACCATGGCAAAATATTTTTGCGTCGACCAGGTTTCTGCGGGCGGCAGCGGTCGGTTTCCCTGCAGCTCGTAGTAGTCTTTCTTGTCGCCCAGTACGCCATAAGTCACGTCGAGGCCCGCCACGGCAGATTGGAGCCGAATGGCCTTGAAGCCGGCGCGTGCAAGTTGCGCGGCTTGATCCAAAGTGTCGGTGGTATCCACGCCGTTGGCGTGCGCATACAGCGTGACCGCCGTGCGGCTTCTGCCACCGAGCAACTGGTAAACGGGCATGTCGGCCGCTTTACCCTTGATGTCCCAAAGCGCCATGTCGATTGCAGCGATGGCCGCCATGGTCACGGCGCCACGACGCCAGTAAACGCCCTTGTACAGGTACTGCCAGATGTCTTCGACGTCGTGCGCGTTGCGGCCGATCAGGCAGGGCGCGACGTGCTCCTCAAGGTAGGTCACGACCGCCATTTCGCGACCGTTTAGCGTGGCGTCGCCCAGTCCATAAATGCCGCTATCGGTCACGATTTTTACCGTGACAAAATTTCTGCCTGGACAGCAGACGACGACGTTGATGTCTGTGATTTTCACGTAGTGCTGCCCATCAAGCGGCCCGACAAAGGGTTTTACTAAACCGATTTAGTTCGCTAGGCTAACACAATTCCGGGTTTTCATGCGCGTTATCGGAGTGGTTTCAAAAGTACGTGAGCAAGATCAGGCTAATCGACGTGGCGGACCGGGCCGGGGTTTCCAAGAGCACCGTTTCGCAATGTCTTAACGGGCGCTTCGAATACATGTCGAAGGACACGAAAGCGCGCGTTCAAAAAGCCGTCGCGGATCTAAATTACGTCCCCAACAATATTGCCCGCAGTCTGAAAACGGACCGCACACGGACGGTGGGCGTGATTGTTCGCGATGTCGCTGGCGTCTACACCAGCCAGGCCATCAGGGGCATGGATGATCATTGCAAACGCCACGGCTACGACATGGTCATCTACAACACGGACTTTGACTCCGCGACGGAGGCCAAGGCCATTCGATCACTGAGTCAGCTGCGGGTCGACGGCATTATCATCGCGTCATCGGGGCCGGACACGGACCTTGTTGTGGACGGCGCCCGGCGTGCTACCCCTGTCGTGCAGTTCCAGCTGGAACACGATGATAGGGAGAAGAACATCATCCTGTCGGACTACAAACACGCCGCGTTCGAGGCGACTGAATATCTGATTCGGCTAGGCCATAAACGCATTTGTTTTGTGACGCAGGAATTTCGACGCGTCAAGTCCAGGTTCGAACGCTATCAAGGTTACGTGGATGCACTAAGCAAATACGGTATGCCTGTTGATGAGCAGCTCATCCAGTACTGGCAGCGTGCAGGCGGCTTGCACAACTCGCCGCAGAGCATACTTGAATCTAAAGCGGCGCCGACCGCATTCTTCGCCCAGCATCTTGCGATCACGGTTGATCTCCTCAAGGCACTGGATGGGGCGAGTATCGGCATCCCTGACCAGGTTTCCGTGCTGGGCTTTGACGATCTACCCATGGCCGAACTCTTCAAAGTGCCCGTTACGGTCGTAAAACAGCAGCCCTACACGGTGGGTGCGGAAGCGGCAAAATTGCTGATCAATCACCTGCAAAACCCGGGGCAGGAAAGTAAACGGGTCATGATTCCTTGCTCATTAGTCGTACGCGACTCCTGCACAAAACCCGCGTCCTAGTTCACACCACCCGGTTGGTCGTTACTGCCCAAACTTGTACACTCTTCTGGCATAGCCAAGCATGACAAGCAAATATAATAAGAGTGAACGAATGAACAGACTGGTTCTTATTGTGGGCATTGTGGCCTGCCTTGGGGGCTGCGCGACGGGCGCGCCACAATCGCCGCCCATGCAGGATATTGATCCGGCGGAATTGACGCGCGCCACAGCCGCGGTCGCGGCGTTTGAAGCGCTGGCGCAGACCCCCGAATGGTACGGCGTGTATTTTCAGGGGCAAAAGGCGGGCTACCAATCCATCGAACGCACGGTCAAAGACGATGTCTTTGAGATCGTCACAACGGATGCGGGGCGCTCGCAGGCTTTAGGTAGCGTCACCGAATCCACAAGCCGAACCACTGAGGTGTTCAGTTCACAGCCGCCCTACGACGCCGTGCTTTTGGAATTGCGCAGCGGGCTCGAGCAAAGCGATGGAACGTGGCGTATTCGCCAGACCCCATCGGGTTATGTGGGCGAGTATTCCGCTGGTGGTCAGTTACGGAGTGAACCGCTGTTCGACTTTCAGTTTCGGTTAGCGGACGCACTTGCTGCAGAAATTTGGCTACGTGGTGGTGCGCAGTCGGGTCAGTGCCTGTCGTATCCAAGCTATCGGCTAGAGTCTTTTGAGCGGACGTTTCAGTCCGAATGTATCGCCGAAATTACCGCCCACACGATAGACGGCGCCCAGATCGAAGCGGTGACAACCGGCGTCGTTGGTGTGGCAACCATTATTCGCGATCGCTATACCGGGCGTGGTCTGTCGGTCGATTCCACGGCGTACCAGCTTGAGATGCGTCTGGAGCCCCGCGCGATTGCGACGGACTTGTCTGCGCCCATCGACTTTCTGCTGGAGAATATTATTCGCGTGGACCGACCTTTGGGTGACGCGGCTACCATCGAGCGACTCACGCTCGAATTTGTTGGCCTGGACGGACCGGGACCCGGTCAGGCGCCCGGCCAGCACGCACAGCCAGTGACCGACGGCGCACTGCGGGTGACGGTTGATCGAAGCATCGCCCACGATGGCGCGTTGCCTAACCCACGGATGTTGTCTGCCGCGCTTGCGTTGACGGAGCCCCAGCAGGCGAGTCTTTCTGAGCTCAATGATCTGGTCCGCGCGGCGGGCGCCGATGTCGGTACACAAGCTCAACGCGTTGGTCGTTTGGTCGATTTTGTCTATGATTTTATCGAACCCACGTTTTCCAGTGAGCCATTGTCACTCAATCGCCTGCTGGCAACGCGCCGCGGCGACTGCACCGAATACAGCCAACTACTCGATGCGTTGCTGCGAGCCGCGCGAATCCCGACCCGCGAGGTCACAGGTTTGGTCTACATGGGCGACGAGTTTCAACATTTCGGTCACCACGCCTGGAATGAGGTGTACATCGACGGTGGCTGGTTGCCCATTGATGCAAGCTGGAATGAAATGCCGGTCAACGCGACGCATATCCGCTACCCGCTCGACGACATGTCATCGATGCTAATGGTGAACGACATGAGCAAAGTTAGCATCCAGGTGATCGACGTCAGTTACGGCGCGCCGTGAGTAAATGACGTGGGGTGCCGCGCGATTCGCTCATCGTCATGGATCAAGTCAGCGTCAATGCCATCACCGTCCACAGCGCCGCGGCCACGGCTGCCGCAAAAGATGCCGGTACGATCTGTGTTTTTACGTGATCCATCAGATCGCAGCCGGTAGTCATGGCGCTGAGGATGGTGGTGTCTGAAATGGGGGAGCATTGGTCACCATAGACACTGCCGTTTAGCACCGCCGCGAAGCACAGCGACATGAACGTCACGGGGCTGCTCAAGTCGTTCATTTGTGCAATGTGCCACGCGAGTGGCATCGCGAGCGGGAAGGCAATCGCGTAGGTGCCCCAGCTCGTCCCGGTGGAAAACGCGATGACCATGGTCAGCAGCTGCAACGTCAGCGGCAAGGACCAAAGCGGCAATTGGTCGCCAAGCAAAGCGACCAGGTAGGTCCCCGCACCGGTTTCGCGGCTGATGGCGCCGATGGTTACGGCCAGCATGAGTACAACGGAGGCCAGGACAACACCCTTGAGTCCGTCGCCGATCCCATCGACCAGGTCCTTCAAGCGCATGCCCTTGGCCAACGCAAAGATGATTGACACCATGAGCGCGGTCCCGAAGGCCCAGTTGACCTGCGGTGATCCCGTGAAAATATAGGTGCCAATGACAATCGCCAATAGCAGCATTAGCGGTACGAGAAATTCGAATACGGCAGGCCGGTAGCCCGCCGGTACGCGACTGGTGTGCAGCTCTTTGGCGGCCATGGGTTGCGCGTTCGGAGCATCCAGTGCGCCCGTCTCAAGCGCACGTGTATGCGCCGCGCGCAGGCCAGCGCCCGCGAAACGAAAATACCCAAGACTAATTAGTAGCGTGCCCAACAGAGCGAATACGCTGTAAAAACTGAACTTCGCGCTGGCAAAGAAAAACGCGATGCGATCAGATTCAGTCGCCAGGAAGGAGACACCGGGCACGAAGATCAACGCTTGCACGTAGGCGGGCCACGCATTGAATGCGATCAGAGATGCTACGGGCGACGCCGTCGAGTCGACGATGAAGGCAAGCTCTTCGTGGCTAATGTTCTGTTGGTCGGCGACCGGCTTGACCGTCGTGCCCACCAACGCAACGCTGATTGTTCCACCCTGGAAAAACAGGACGCCCATCAGCCAGCAAGTCAGCTTTGCCGAGCGCGGGCCACGCACAAACCTGCGCGTCATAAATTGCGCGAACGCCTGCGCCGCCCCAGTGCGGGACCAAATCCCCATTAGTCCGCCGACCAGCCACAGATAGAGCAACAGGATGGTGGCCGCGTTCTTGCTCGCGAGATTGGGCAGCAGTACGGCGTCGGTGATATCGAAGCGGCCCAACATCAATGCGCCCACGACGACGCCCATGAACAGTGCCGACAATGCGTCCTTGGTCAACAGGCACAGAGCAATGGCGATAAAGGCAGGTAGCAACGACCACAGTCCGTAGTGGAATCTTGCTTTGAGCTTCGCGTATTGTACGGCTGACACGCCGTCGACGATCACCGCGTCGGTGACCCATTGTTCACGCAGCTCAGGCGCTGCGCCGGTTTGATCAAGCGCCGCCTGACGCAGCCCGGATTGCGCGTAGGGGACCGTCGCGGGGAGCACGACCTCCTCGTCGCGGTATCGGTAAACCAGATCGCCGGCGTCATTTGGGTAAACGTTATACGTGGTTTTTTGCTCAACCCAGCTTGGCTGCACGGCAAATGCCACCCACAGGCTTGCCAGCAAGCCGAACAACGTAACGAGCAGTGCGGGGCTTCGCCACCAGCGGCGACCCCGGAGTTTTTCAGTCATGGTTACACGCAAGGCGGTTGCGACGAATCACCTGGCCAGCAGCACTATTTACTAGAGTGCCGTTATGAATTACGGGTTGACCATTGACGATCAAATGCTCAACGCCTTCAGAAAGAAGCGTGGGTGCCTTGTAGGTCGCTGCGGGTGAAAACGTCTGCGGATCAATAATGGCGACGTCAGCGCGCCTGTTTTCTTGCAGGTAGCCGCGGTCACACAGACCGAACGTATCGGCGACCAGGCCGGAACTGCGATGCACGAACCGGGACATGTTCATATGCGGGGTGTCGATGACAAAGTCCCGATACGCCTTGGGATACGTAGCGTATTTGCGCGGGTGCCCGCGTGAACCATCCGAGCCCGTCATCACCCAAGGGCGCACTGCAAAGGCGACGATGTCCGATTCACTCATCACAAATGACGCAATGGACGGATCTCCATTGATCACCAGTTCGATCGCGGCGTCCATGATCGGCATTTCCATTGACCGGGATGCCTCCGTTAGGGTCTGCCCCACGTAGGCGTTACGCGCATCGGTAATCAACATTGCGTCAGGGCCGCCACGACGAGCCATGTTGGTCGTCATCTCGGCAAACAATTTGGGTCGCAATGCCTCATCGCGTAAACGCGCGTGCATCGCTTCCTTTGAACCCGCCATTGCCCAGCGCGGAATCAGGGCGTTGCTAAAGCGTGTGCCGGATGCCTGCCATGGATATTGGTTGGCTGTGATAGTTACACCGCTTGCCTGCGCGCGCTCGATTTGCTCAATCACGTGTGCGCTGCGCCCCCAGGCGTCGCGCCCCAATGCCTTGATGTGAGAAATGTGCAACGGCAGGTTGGCCGCGCGCGCGATGTCGATCGCCTCGTCGACCGCCCCCTCAAGTCCGATGGTGCCTGTGCCCTCAGCGCGCAGATGTGTGTCGTAGACACCGCCGTAGTTCGCCGCTGCGCGGGCCAGAGCGATAACTTCATTGCGCGTGGCGTAGCTGCCGGGCGCGTAGTACAGCCCGGTCGATAGCCCAACAGCGCCCGCACGCATGGCAGTGTTCACCATGGCCGTCATTTGTGCCAGTTCATCGTTGGTGGGTGGACGGTCTGCAAGCCCCATCACCTGTTTGCGGAGGTGTCCGTGGCCGGCGAAGAATGCGACGTTGGTGCCAATACCCGTTTTCGCCATACGCTCGAGCCGGGTTGAGCGGTAGGGAACACCGTCTCCGTCGTTGCCAATGAACACGGTGGTGACACCCTGGCGCAGATAGTTTTCGTTCGCGCGCTTTGACGGGTTCAGCAGATCGTTAACGCTATGCGTATGTGGGTCGATAAAGCCCGGTACGACCAGGCGGTCGCGGGCATCGATGATCTGGTCCGCCGTATCGCCGTCGCGCGCGTCGAGCGACACAATGAGCCCGTCGCGAATGCCGACGGAGCGCACCGCGGGCGGGCGCAGTGAACCGTCGTAGACCTGGCCGTTCTTGATCACCATGTCGTAATGGACAGGCTGCATACTGGATTGGCAGCCGCCGAACAGCATCAGTGCGGCGCACAACGCAAGCTCAGGTCTTGATCCGAACATACGGCTACTCGGGGGAGGCCAACAAAATGTGCATCATCTGCTGCGCAAAAATGACGGCCGCGTTGGCCGCGGCTGCTGGTGTGGTCTCGTCGCCGACTTCGTAGGTGATAGCGGGAATGCCGAACCGTTCATTCACGTAATTTTTTGATGTCGGTAAACCGGCATTGTGGCGTCGCTCGTGTGAAAACTCGTAGTTTGTCAGGTGTGGTCGTGCTTGATCAAGCCAGCGAAGCGCAAAGTCTGTGGGTTCAGACACGTCGTGATCAGGCTGCGTATAAAAGACGTTTTTGCGCGTGGAGTGAAAGTCGAGGAACAGGTGCAGGCGCCGGCCTCCGTCATCAATCTGGTCAAGAAGTTCGAGCGCGAGCAGCGTTTCTGGCTGAGAAAACGGGCCCCAATCGCGGTTCAGGTCTATGCCGCCGAGGTTGTGCCGCCAGTGCCCTGCCTTAACCCCGTCCGGGTTGAGCATCGGCATCGCGATGACACCAAAGCGTTGACGAAAACGCTGTGCCAGCGGTGTGTCACCCATGACGGTCTCAACAAACGGTTTCATGCCGTATGACCCGGTAACTTCGGGCGGGTGCTGGCGGCCAACGAGCATGATTACATCGCGTTTGTTGGCGCCGCTTTCAAGCGCTGAAATGGACTGTCCGCCCACCGACGTACCCAGAACGCGTGTGCTCGCGCCGCTGCGTTGTGCCACGTTACGCAGCCAACGTTCATCAGCAGCGGGCATAACGAGTGCTTGTCCGGCGACGTAGACGGGCTGATCGCCGAGCGGTACCTGGAGCGTGGCGCGACGACCGGAACGATTGACGGTGATCGCCGACTCAGGCAACGCAACCCAGTTGGCGCCATCGCGACTGGTTTTGGCGTGATAGCGGTGGTGGCCGCCCCGGTAGCGCAGCTCGACGACCGCAGTCGTGGCGCGTACCGGCGTCAGTCGAAACGCGAACCACGCGCTGTCATTAATGTAGCCGCTGTCTTCCGGAACGATGTTCAACTGTACGTGCGTATCGCCCAGCACCTGGCACATGCCGCGGCGCGCGCCGTCAAATTGATCGTCCACCGCAAATGCAGCGGCCTGGCAAGAGCGGCCCGCCTCAAACTGCGGTGCGAACATGGCGCAACCGGCGACAAAGCTGCCGGCGATCACGAGCGCAATACGATGAAAAGCTATTTGGCGCATACGGTTTTCGCAGTCCTGTTGGTCGAAGAGTGTTGCGCGACCGATCCGATTTGTTCGGCTACCTGAGCCGCACTGGCGCACGCCGTTGTCCACCCCAGCATGCCGTGTCCCGTGTTCAAATGCAGCCCCTGAATGCGGGTCGAGCCGATGTACGGGTAGCCGGTAGGCGTCATTGGGCGTATGCCCGCCCACGGCTCGCGGCCAACCGTGTCGTAATCGGCCGCGTCAGGTGCTACGCGCTGAGCCGTTTCGAGGAGCGTCGCAATACGTTCGCGATCCTGTGTATCTTCGAAGCCGACGAAATCCGCCAGACCCGCAATTCGGATTTTATTGCCGAGACGACTAAACACAATTTTGCGGCTGGCATCGGTCAGGCTGACCTGCGGCGCTCTGGCGCCCGGCCCAAGGGTCACGCTGTAGCCGCGAACCGGGTAGATGTTGAGACTAACGCCCAGTGGGTGCATGAGCCTGGCACTGTGCGCGCCCAAACAAACGACGGCGGCATCCGCATCAATGCTCCCCTGGTTGGTGCGCACAGCGACGAGTCGCTTGTTGCGTGTGATCAGATTTGTCACTTTATGACCCAGTTGCAAGGACATGGCGGACTCACGTTGCATCCAAAGGCTCAATTGCTCGCAGAACTGGCGCGCGTCTGCGACGGCGTCGTCACATGAGTAGACAGCGCCGGCAAACTGCGTGTTGAGGCCGCCAATAGCAGGTTCGATGTGCAGCGCTTCATCGACCGATAGCACGCGTACGTTGCAGCCCTGCGCGTTTTTGATCTGACAGGCGGTCACGGCTTTTTCCAGATCGTGCAGGGTGCGTAACAGCACGAGCTTGCCCGCCCGGCGATGAGAGAATTCAATTTGAGTGGCGCGTTGAAGCTCGTCGAGCAACGCAGATGAATGCAATGCCAGTTTCAGCATTCTGGTCGAGTTACGGCGCGCGCGCGCGGGTGTGCACTGAGCGATAAAGCGCGCACCAAAGCCGAGCAAAGCCGTGTCGGTCAAGCGTCCGATGCGTATGGCGGGGTCTTTCCCAAGGAGGGTATGTGGCAAGGTACGAAGGAACGCCGGCTGCGCCATCGCATCAGAAAAACTGTAGGACAGCTGACCGCCGTTTGCATGACTGGCCCCGGCAGCAACGGTCGCTGCAGCGTCGACCAACGTGACGCGATGACCCTTGCGAGTCAAATAGTATGCGGTGCAAACGCCCACGACGCCTGCACCCAAAACCACCACATGCATGACGCACCCTGTCCCTTCGGAGTGAGTCCCAATGTTACCGGGCGGACAAAACAACTCTCCAATGCCATTGATTAGCGGGCCTATAACTGGCGTCTATGTTCAGGTGTGTGGTGGCAGAAACTCCAAAATGCAGTGCGTCAGATGTTCGACAAAGCGTCGCGCCACCACCGACAGGGGCACGTTTTCGAAATGCTGGGCCACAATGTCGAAGTTGAGCGCAGGGGTTAGCGGCCAGCAACCTACGTCCTCATGACCGCTGGAGCGGGCGGTGATTTCATCCACGATGGTGACGCCAGCGCCGCATGCCACCAGCGCTTTCGCGACCTGATACGTCTCGCAGGTGGACACAACATTAAGCGCAGTACCGCTGGCGCTAATGTAATCCTCAAGCAAGCGGCCAAGCGGTCCGCGTCCGTTCAACGAGATAAAAGGCAGGTCAGCCAAGTCGGTGATCGTGACGCCGTTTTGCTGGTCTATTGCCACATCCGGGCCCGTCAGCACAACGAATTTGGCGCTCGCTAACCGTTCGGTCGCGATGCCTGGAATCGATGCGGATCCAAAGGCCAAACCGATATCGACGCGCGCTTCAAGCAGCGCACTGGTGATCTCCTCGGCGTGCAGCGTTTCGATTTCAAAAAATGTCTGGGCATGTTCGGCTTGATAGGATGCGACGGCCCGCGGCAGTAGATCGACCCCAAACGCCGGCGTGGTGGCGATCCTGACGTTGCCGACATCTGATGCGCTCAAGTTGCGCGCGATCCGTCGCAGGCGATCCATGTCTCGATAGACTATCGCAACATGACCAAACAATCGGTGCGCCTCGGGCGTTGGCGTCAATTTGCCCTTCGACCGTTCAAACAGCGCGTAACCCAGTTGCTGCTCGGCATGGGCCAGTACCTTACTCACCGATGGTTGCGACACATGCAGCAGTGCGGCGGCGGCGGTCATGGAGCCGGTGCTGTAGACGGCGTGGAATACTTCGATCTGGCGTAACCGCACAAATTTCCCTCGAAAACGACGCGAGCGGAATAACATTTGGTTATGTTCCGCGGCATATTGCCACACAGATCCAGAGGGCGGAGAGTGCTAGCTATAGACCCGGGTTATGGGCTGTTGAAACCCCGCTATTGGTTCGGCGCCCAAATTATGTCAATAATTTGGACATATGCACATAGCTGCATCCATAAATGCAAAATTTCGGGACTGAAACCATGACCAAAAAAGCAATCCATCGGGTCTTTGGACTGGCGCTTCTGCTGTCAGCGTATACCGTCAGCGCACAAGCCCCTGACGACGATGATCCCGACCTGGAAGAGGTGATTGTCACGGGGAGCCAGATTCGCGGTGCATCGATCTCAGAGGCACTGCCCGTTTCCGTCTTGTCGCAAGAAGACATTCAGGCGCTGGGTGTGGACTCGGGTGACGAACTGCTCGAGTTCATCGCCGAACAAGGGCAAAACTTTTTTAGTGAGTCCGAGAATATCAGCGGCGGTGTGAACTCAGCGCGTGGTGACATCGGTGCCTACAACCTGCGCAATCTGGGTACCGGGAACACGTTGGTGCTGCTGAATGGCCGACGTCTGGTTAACGCCGCGAGCTATCAGACCGAAGAGGTCGGCGGTAGTTTTGTACCGGTAAACACCGTCAACTCGCAGTCACTCGCGGTGGCGGGACTGTCGCGCGCCGAAATATTGCGTGACGGTGCATCGGCCATTTACGGTGCCGATGCGGTAGCCGGTGTCGTCAACTACGTCATGCGCAACGACTTTCAAGGGCTGCGTCTGCGCGGTCGAATTGCTGAATTTGATCATGTGCCGCGTGGCGATCAGACTTTCACGGTTGAATGGGGCAAGGATTTCAACGGCGGCCGCACCAACTTAAGCGCATTCTTGAATCACTACCGCCGTGATCGGGTCAGCTCGCGCGATTCTTCGCGCTGGTCCAACAGCGATTTTCGCAGCCGTCTGCCTGACGGGTCACCGTGGGCTAGCACTACCTTGTTTCGAAATGATAGCGCCAACATCGTTTACGGAC
>CAYGSQ010000028.1:0-14890 GCA_964352435.1 uncultured Gammaproteobacteria bacterium
CAATGCCGTGGGTCAGGCGTTGCTGGCGAAACATCTGGGCGTCAAGCGGATCATCGCGGAGACCGGTGCGGGCCAGCACGGTGTGGCCAGCGCCGCGGCCTGTGCGCGGCTGGGCTTGCCCTGTCGTGTGTACATGGGCGCGGTGGATGTTGAACGACAGGCGCCGAACGTTGATCGCATGCGTCGTTTGGGCGCAGAGGTGGTGGCGGTCGAGACCGGAGATCGCACGTTGCGTGCGGCGATCGATGAGGCGCTACGCGACTGGGTAGCATCGCCGATGGATACTTATTACCTCCTTGGCTCGGCCGTGGGGCCGCATCCGTATCCGTACCTGGTGTGTCACTTCCAGTCGGTGATTGGCAACGAGGCGCGCGCCCAGTTGCTTGAGGTCGCCGGTGTGCACGCCGATGTGGCCATCGCATGCGTGGGCGGCGGATCCAATGCCATCGGTTTGTTTCATCCGCTGATCAATGACACGCAGACCGAATTGCTCGGCGTTGAGGCAGGTGGTCGCGGTACCGGTCTTGGTGACAATTCCGCGACTCTGGTTGCGGGCCGGCCCGGTGTACTGCACGGCGCGATGTCGATGCTATTGCACGACGCCGACGGCCAGATTCAGGAAACCCATTCGGTCTCGGCGGGGCTCGACTATCCCGGCGTCGGCCCTGAGCACTCGCTGTTACAAATCACTGAGCGGGCGCAGTACGTGTCGATCTGTGACGACGAAGCACTGGACGCGCTGGATGAATGTTGCCGCACCGAGGGCATTCTGCCGGCCATCGAAACCGCCCATGCGATGGCGGGCGCGCGCAACTACGCGCGCAGTCATCCGGGCAAACACATTCTGGTGGGTTTCTCCGGACGCGGTGACAAGGACTTGCCGACGTTGCGTTCGTTGGAGCCAAAAGCGTGAGCGGCGCCGCGAATATCGAAGCGGCCATTCGTCAAGCGAACGACGATGGACGTCCGGCCGTGATTGCTTTTATGACGGCGGGTTTTCCCGACAAGGTTTCGTTTGTCGAAACACTCAAGGGCTTGACCGAGGCCGCCGACGTGGTCGAAATTGGTATTCCATTTACGGACCCGATGGCGGATGGATTGACCATCCAGCGCTCGAGTCAGCGCGCACTGCAAAATGGCGTCACGCTGGATTGGATACTAAAAACAGTGGGCGCTGGCACCTGGGACGCACCGATCGTGTTGATGGGCTATTTGAATCCGCTGCTGGCGATGGGTTACAAGACGCTCGCCGAGCGCGCGCTCGAAAGCGGTGTGGCGGGTTTCATCGTGCCCGATTTGCCGCTGGAAGAAAGTGCGCCTTTGCGTGAGCCGCTCGCGGAACGTGGCATCGCGTTGGTGCAACTGGTCACACCCGTGACGCCGAGCGAGCGTCTTGAGCGTTTGTGCAAGGCGAGCAGTGGTTTCGTCTATGCTGTGACCGTGACCGGAATAACCGGCGGCGACAAGGCGGGTTCACCCACCGGCGATACGGCGCCCGAGTTGGGCAGCGTGGGGCAATATCTTGAGCGGGTACGCGCCATCAGCGGTATCCCGGTCTGCGCTGGTTTCGGCATCCGCGGGCCGGAGCAGGTCAAGGCACTCAGCCCCCACGCGGATGGCGTCGTGGTGGGCTCGCGCTTGATCGAGCTGGTCGAGGCGGGTGAGGATCCGGTGGCGTTTGTCAGGACGCTTCACGTGCAACGTTAGGCTTGTCGGCCGCGTTGGACATTGCGCGGGTCCTATGATCGCGCCGCGCGTTATGCACGCGTGCTGACCAGTGTCACCCGGTATGAAGTTGAAACAACCGCAAGCGGAACGCGCTTCCATGCGTTTAAGCGCTGGGCAGGTCAGACACCCCGTTCCTATCGGCTGGGCCAAAGCTAAAGCCGGTTCGTCCAATTGGCGCCAGCGGCCAAAACATTGGCGTGCGTGGTCAAGAGCTGTCGTGCTTCGGGCGTGACAATGTGCCGTGTATTCATTGACACGGAGACGACTCATGACCAAGCAAACACACAGCGATGGCCTGACCCTGATCATTGGTGCCACCGGCAAGACCGGTCGTCGCGTTGCGTCGCGGCTTGCCCAACGTGGCGTGATCGCGCTGCCCGCAGGCGACACGCCGGAGCCGTTTGTTGATGCCGCACTGACCGAGCCGGGGCACGCCGGTGAAGTCTATGAGGTGACCGGCCCGCAACTGATGACGTTTGCCGACATCGCCGCCAGTCTCACGCAGGCGACGGGGCGCCCGATCAGCTATCAGAACATAGCGCACGAGGACTTCGTGAACGGGCTTGCGAAGTCTGGCGCACCCAAAGACGTTATCTGGATGCTCGACTATTTGTTTTCCACTGTTCTGGACGGCCGCAACGCGAGCATGAAAGATGGCGTGCAGCGCGCGCTGGGACGGGCGCCAAAAGATTTTGACGACTACGCCCGTGCCATCGCGGCGACCGCGTTGTGGCGCGCAACGGCGTAGGGGAGGTAATCATGGCGATGCTGTGGCTGGCATAGAGAGCGATGTCCACCATATCCTTGACTGACAGAAATCGGAACGGGTACCACGTAGTTGACATCCGGTAGCGGTTGACATATGGTTGACAAAAGATAAGGAGCACCACATGAGCGCCCCCGCCGAGTCACTGCAGAACATCATGGCCCTGAGCCCACAGGAAGCCGCGCGCCTTCTAATCGACGCGCAGGACGAGCACCCTGACTGGCTGGACCGTTTTAGCGAACAGCTCGATCGTCACCGTTCGGGCCAGGCACTGGCTCGGGTACTGTCGGTGTGGGACCTGAGCCAGGCCGACGCCGCGCGTCTGTTTGACGTCAGCCGTCAGGCCATTGGCAAATGGATGCATCAAGGTGTCCCGGCGGAGCGCGCCGAAGCGGTGTCTGATCTTGCCGCGGCGACCGACGTGCTGCTGCATCACCTCAAGCGCGACCGCATTGCGGCGGTAGTGCGCCGAACGGCATCCGCATTGGACGATCGCTCCTTGCTCGATTTGCTGGCAGGCGGCGGCAGCGCCGCGGTACTGGCGGCGTGTCGAGCGATGTTTGACTTCAGCCAGGCGCACGCCTGATTTGATCATCGAGCAGCTCAGTGATTCGGCGACGTGGTGGCGCGTTGCCAATATCAACTGGTCCAACCCGCTCGACCCGATCTTTGCGCAGCAACGCGGCGGTCGCTGGAATCCACCGGACAGCTTTGGGACGCTGTACTTCAACGAAGATCATGTGACGGCCCGCCTGAATTTGCGTCTGTTTATCGGCGGATGGCCATACGAGCCAGAGGACCTGCGCTCGGACAACGGTCCGGTTTTGGTTGGTGCCACACTGCCGCGGCAACAGCGCGTGTGCGACGCGCACTCACCCCGTGGCATCAAAGCGCTGCGCCTGCCAGCGACCTATCCCGTCGACTCGGCGGGGAGGTTGGTTGGTCATGATCGCTGCCAACCCCTTGGGCGCAAGGCGCACGAAGCAGGCCTGCGCGGCGTCCGTGCACGATCAGCCCAGGCCCGTGATGGCGTCGGGCGCGAGTTGGCGTGGTTTCCCGCCACCATGCGCAGCGTCGCAACCCGCGTTGATACGCTATTGTTTGATGAGTGGTATTGGGCGTAGTCCCGAGGTCGCATCATTTTGGCGCGTGTTGCATTGGCTGCTACACTCATCGCGCATTCCTAAGACAACCCGGAGTATTGTGTCATGGCTGGATCATTTGAAGTGTTCGTCGATAAAGGCGGTAAACACTGCTTTCGACTGAAAGCGGGCAACGGCGAAATCATTCTTGCGAGTCAGGGCTATAAGTCCAAGGCAAGCTGCAAAAACGGTATTGAGTCCGTACGCAAGAACTCAGCGCAGGCCGATCGTTTTGAAAAAACCGAAGCCAAAAACGGCAAGCCGCGCTTCAATTTGCGTGCGGGTAACAACCAGGTCATCGGAACGAGCGAGACCTACAACTCGACCGGTGCGCGCGATAACGGCATCAAGAGCGTGCAACGCAACGCACCGAAAGCGCCGATCAAAGAAGTCTGATTGCAGATTTTCGCAGGAGTGGCCTGCGTGCCGCTCCTGCGTCAGACCTGAAGTCTATGGGTAGGCCGTAATGGCCCGCCCGGTTTTGGGCGCGACGGTCGACGCTGCGCTACCGGTAAACACCACCGGTACCGATACCATCTTTTCCCCATCATTGCGTTGCACGGCAAAGTGCAAATGCGGCCCGGTCGAGAAACCGGTGTTGCCGCTGTCTGCGATGTATTCACCGCGCGCAACGCGCTGACCGGGTTTTACCCGAATCGCATTCCACGATAAATGAGCATAAACGGCCATCGTGCCGTCATCGTGCATGATGCGCACGACGTTGGCCTTGGGCAGGTCGGCTGCCGTGACACCACCACTGTAAGAATCGTAGGCCACGTCAAACACGACGCCACGGCGCGCTGCGAACACCGCCGTGCCTTCGGGCAGGGCAAAGTCGATCGCGTGCGCGCTCGCCACCGTGTCGTGAGTGAATCGATCAGGAAAAGCCTGCGTGACCAGCTGCTCGCTACTGATTGCGTAGGGCGCGCGATAGGGGCCGCGCGGGGCATGCACGGCGCTGGGGTCACCGGGCATGTAGCTGTAGGGGATTTCGAAACGGGCGGTGCCCTCGGTTGGCGCCGGCACCTCCAAAATGATCGAGCGACTGCGCGGCGGCAGAACGATGTCGTAGCGCTTAATCAGATCGCCGGGCACGTTACGCGTGTTGGTCAGGTCGAAGACCAGCTGCACAGGGCAATGAAACGTGCTCACGGCACGCAGCACCACGCCGTCGTCAGTGACCTCACGCTTCAATTCGACGGATGCAGGCGCACGCGTGACGTTGCGTACTTCCTTTTCAATAGCGCTGGCCGCGGCACCGTTATCCGGTGGGCGATCGGTGAAATGCCAGTTGCCTTCGTCGTCCTGATAGCGATACAACGACTGAGCGTCGACCGAGGCGCTAAAAAGAAGCGCGAAAATAATGCAGGAAATGCCACGCATCGCGCGAGTTTAGCAGCGCAACGGGCCACCGCGTAAGACGCAGTTCACGAACCGTGGGCCCCACCCGGAGACCGAAGGCGCCGGGTGGGGTATTGATCTGATTGACCAGCCGGTCAATCAGCGGCGCCGCTAGACGCGATCACGTACGGAAAGAAAATCCGCGACGTTGATCAGACCATCGCCATTGCCGTCAAGCGAAGCGTCGAACCGGTCTTCTCCCTCGCGAGAGAAGAAGGCTTCGCGCAGCTGGTCCAGCAAGTTCATGCGCGTCGTCTGCGCATCCACACTGGCGCCCGCGACACCCGGCGTAGCTTCACCGGCTGCAACGTTCAACAAGGCCGTAGCGGCTTCGGGTACACCGCCCGCAGGGTCGGTGTTGAAGCTGCCGCTAGCCGTTGCTGTGGCGTCATCGTTTGTATTCCCAGCCAGCGCATTCGCCGCTTGCGGCGTACTGCCGGCCGGGTCACTCACGACGGTAGGGGCATCCGGTTCAGCGTTCAGCGCAACGCCAGAGGATTGCGTGGCAACCCCTGCTACTTGCGCGTCAATGGGACCGGTTGTGGGTTCCGATATTGGCAGCGTTGGTTCGCTCGTATCCGATTGAGCTAACTTGAACGCTGCCAGATCGCGGACGTTGACGATGCCGTCACCGTTGAGGTCAGCGGCTGCGTTAAACCCGTCATCACCCTCGCGCGTAAAAAACGCGTCGCGAATGCTGTCGAGTGTTGGCGCAGCTTGTGCTTCGTCATCCGGTGGTGGTGGTACCAGACCTGCACTCGCCATTTTTTCCTTGAACATTCCAAGGTCGGTGGTGTTGATCACCCCGTCCCGGTTGAGGTCGAGCTTCGCGTTGAAGTTGTCGTCCCCCTCGTTCGCGAAAAAGCTGGCTTTAAAGTCGGCCATCATCTGGTCGGCCTGAGACCTCGGTCCCTGACCTTGAGTGATGCGATCCGACTCGCGTGGTCCATTAGCCTGCTGCAGGCGCGCGGCATCACTGATGCTGACACGATCTACATTAGGCTTGGCTCCGCTTACCGCACGCGTGCCGGCCCGAGGCGGGTCGGCAGACGAGGGCGCAGCAACAGGCGTCCCGGACGCCCTTTGCACCGCCACCGCCGTGCTTAACGGCTTAGCCATTGCGGCTGTATCCATACATATACTCCTTTTCGTTGTCGATGATCATCGAAGCCCGCACGATTCCTGTGCAGGCCAAACGAAGCAGAGCAAGTTACGTGCCAGCGGTATGAGCGTGGCTTTGCGCCGTATTCCGTCCCCGTTGCGGACGACACTCGCCGTTCGTGCGGCAACTTCTTGCCGTTTGTGCTGCCGGTTGGATTAATATTGCGGCGCGCTACACACGCCGTATGGATTTTGACTAAAGACAAAAATACGTTGCGAAAAACGCCGGAGATTTTTACAGGCGTCGACTGAATTTTGCACTTGATAGAATTAAATATTTCAAAAACAATCACATAAGCATTGGCCAAGAACTTGCATCTTCTATTGACCCCGCAACAACGCATTGCGGCGCAGGCTGGGGTCAGAGCCACCTGCGCGTAAATCAAAAAGTGAGTACAGCTATGGCACGACGCAGCCAAGAACCCTTTCGCTACGCACTGGTTTTACTTTGTGTATGTTTTTTCTCCACCGGCGCATTCGCCGCCGATCTGGTCGCCGAAAGTCTGGAAGACGCGGGCCAACTATTCGGCGGTGCGCAGTACGGCTCCGACCCGCTGATGGGCACGACGCTGGTCGTCGCGGACGCCGACGATGCGGTGCGCCTGAATCACAGCGCGTCGATTGCGGCCGTCGCCGACGACTACGCTATCGCGTTTTGGTACAAGCCTACGCAGAGCTTTACCGGCGCATGGCGCTCGGTGGTCTTCAAAGGTGACACGTCGGCTGAGCGTAACTTTGCGATTTACCTGCACCCCGGCAGCAACCGGGTGCACTACCGGCTGAGTACCGACACCTCGTTTAACGATGGCGGTAACTCCAATGCCGAACTGGTGATTGGCGAGTGGCATCATTTGGCCTACGTGCGCGCTGGCAATCGCTTGTCGCTGTACATTAACGGCCGCCTGGATTCTGCGGATACGCTGGCGAGCACGCCGCTGGTCAACGATGGCCAGATGTTCATCGGTGACTCGCCGTACAACCCGCCCGCGCTGGGCGAGTTTGCGGAGGTCAACGTGTATCAGCGCACGCTGAGTCAGTTGGAAGTTCGCAGTCTGTACAAGAACAAGTACTCCGACGACAACATTGAAGAACAGGGTGTAGCGATTGGGACGCCGGCCTTTGCCAACGACGGCCAGTACGACGGCCGGGCGCTCGTCATCAACAGTGTGGATGACGGCGTGCGCATCCCCAATTCGATTTTGACGCGGCCGGGCACGGCCGATTGGGGCATGGCATTTTGGGTGCGCCTCGACGGGGCGCCGTCTGCGTCGTTCGAGACCTTGATTCACAAGGGCGCCCAGAGCATGGATCGCAACGTCGCCATTTTCCGTCGGCCCAATAGCAACAAACTGCACTACGCGATCACTTTGGACAACAATCCCAATGCGACCGCCGATTCGTCGGCGGACCTGGTCGTAGGCGAGTGGACGCATATTGCGCTGGCCAAAAACGGCGACCGATTGCAGTTGTTCATTAACGGTTCCCTGGACTCGACCTTGAACTTCAACGGCGGTCAGCCCGCCTACAACGACGGGCCGCTCTACGTCGGCAAGTCCCCCTGGTACACACCTGCACTGGCAACCTTCGACGACCTTACGTTGTTCAATTTCCGGCTCATTGCCTCGGACGTACAGCGCTACATGGCCCGCGTACGCGGCGTGTCGCGGGCGACGGCCGGTGAATGGGGCGAGGTGATTCCGTGGCCGCAGGTGCCCGTGTCGATGGCCAATCTGCCGGACGGGCGCATTCTGACCTGGTCAGGCTCCGAGCGCACCACGTGGCCGACGACCGAGCAGAGCTTTAGCTCCGTGTGGGACCCACAAACCAACGAGTTTGACGACCTGTTTCAGCAGGGCCACAACATGTTCTGTGCGCATTTGGCCATGGCCGAGGACGGTCAGGTCTTCGTCAACGGCGGGCGCAATCAAACCAACAGCCCGTGGACCAGCCTGTTCGACTATCGCGACAATCAATGGACGCAGGTGCAAAACATGGCAACCGGCGGTCGCTGGTACCCCGTGACCAATGCGCTGCCCAATGGCGAGATCATCACCTCGATGGGCACCGCGACCAACTTCCGCAATCCCGAAAAGTGGTCAGCGAGCAGCGGCTGGCAAGTGCTCAACGGCGTTGACTACGTCGACATGCGTCAGGGCTTTGATGGCACAACGGGTCAGAATCGTTGGTGGCCGATTCTCACCGTCGCACCAAACGGCAAGCTGTTTCACTATTGGAGTGCCGCGGAAAACCACTACATCGACACGAGCGGTGTGGGCGCCGTGACGCCGGCCAATGCGGATGTTGATGTCGATCAACCCACCGGTGTCGCGGTGCAGTTTGATGCCGGCAAGGTGCTTATGACCGGACGCAACCAGGGTGCTCGATCCGGCGGCAGTTTCCGCCGGGCCTACACCATCGATTTGAATGGCGCGGCACCGGTGGTACGCCAAACGCAGGAGATGCAAATTGCACGCGCGTTTCACAACCTCGTGCCCTTGCCAAACGGTGAGGTCATTGCGCTGGGTGGTTCGACTTACAGCGGTGCGTTCAACAACCGTGGTTCCGTGTTCCAGGCCGAAGTGTGGAATCCCGACTCGGGCACCTGGCGTTTGCTGGCGCGGGGCGATGTTACGCGCACTTACCATTCGACGGGCGCACTGTTGGTGGATGGTCGCGTGCTGTCTGCCGGCGGTGGCTACGGTGCTGGCAACGAATTCATCGACGGCTCGTCACACCAAAACGGCCAGGTGTTTAGCCCGCCGTACTTGTTCAATGCCGACGGCACGCCGGCGGCGCGCCCGGCGATAACCAGTGCGCCAGGCGTTGTCCGCGCCGGCGTGAGTTTCAACGTACAGGCCTCAAGCGAGACTACGCGTTTTTCGATGTTGCGGATGGGCGCCAACACGCATGCCGTTAATACAGACTCGCGCTTCTTGTGGCTCGACGCGCAAAACAACGGCAACGGCGCGTTCACGCTAACGCCTGATGCAAACCCCAATGTGCTGCTACCCGGTTACTGGATGGTGTTCGCACTCAACGCCAACGACGTGCCTTCGGTCGCGCATATTGTGCGGGTTGAGCGCGGCATCAATGTGTCAACGCCGGGCAGTATTCGTTACCTCAAGCTGATCGCCAATTCTGAGGTGAACAACAATAGCTGGACGTCCGTCGCCGAACTCAATGTGTTGGACGGCAACGGTGAGCTGATTGACCGGGCCAACTGGCAGGTCAGCGCGGACAGTGCCGAAACGGGCGCGCCGCCACACAACGCCATTGATGGCAACAACGGAACGATTTGGCATACGGTCTGGGCGCCGCCAGGACAGGACAACGACCCTAAGCACCCCCATGAAATCATGATTGATCTGGGTGCAGGCTACGCCGTCACGGCGCTCAACTATTTGCCGCGTCAAGTGGGCGCGAATGGGCGCATCAAAGACTACATGCTGCAGATTAGCGAAGATGGCGGCAACTGGGACACGGTGGTGAGTGGCAGCTTTGCCAACGATCCGCTCGAAAAATCGCTGCCAATTGGTGCGGACGCCGACTCGCTCATGGTTGTGCCGGTGATCGCAGGCCAGTCGGGCAGTACGCAGACGTTCTCAGTGACCGGCGACATTGGCCTCGAATACCGTTTCAGTTTTGGCGATGGCAGTCAGAGCGCATGGGGTACGGCCACGCAGGTCAGTCACACCTATTCGCAGCCCGGGCGATTCGTCGTGGTGGTCACGGCGCGCAATCCCGCCACGGGTCAGGAAATCCAGCGCTCGTTTGCGCACATCGTTTATAACAGCGCCATTGACGTTGCGAACCCGAACCGCTGGTTGTCATCGACAAGCGTTGCGTATCACCCAACGCTTGATCAGGTATGGAACGTCAATCCCGACAATGACAGCGTCACAGTGATCGACAGCCAGACGTTTGCAAAGATCGCCGAGATCAACGTGGGTCAGCATCCGACGACGCTGGCCTTCGACGGCGCCGGTCGCGGGTGGGTGGTCAATCGCGACAGCGGTTCGATCAGCGTGATTGATGCCGGCACGCTAAGTGCGGTTCAGACCGTTCAATTGCCGAATGCACGGTCTGCGCCCTACGGTATTCTCATGCCATCAAGCGCGGCGAACAGTGCCGTGGTCAGCCTTGAGGCGACTGATGAACTCATCAAGCTCGATACCAGCACGTTTGCTGTGACCGGTTCTGTCGCGACCGTCGACAGCCCACGTCATCTGGCGCAAAACCCGACGACGAATCAGCTGATTGCCGCGTCGTTTATTACGCCAAATGTCGCCAATGAGTCGACGGCACAACCCGTCGTCGCAGAAGGCACCCGTGCAGTGCACACAATCAACATTGCGTCGATGACCACGGTGGGCATCTTCAACCTGCGCCACAGTGATCGGGAACGTTCCGAAAACTCAGGCCCGGGCTTACCCAACTATCTTGGATCGATGGCAGTACACCCAGCGGGCGACACCGTGTTCGTGCCCTCGAAACAGGACAACATTCTGGGCGGTGCGATTCGCACGAACGGCGTGCTGACCTTTGACCAGACCGTGCGCGCCATCAGTTCTGAACTGGTGCTCGACGGTGCGCAGAGTCGCGAACGACTGGCGGGCCGGATCGAACACGACAATGCGTCGGTGGCGACGGCCGCGGTCTATGGTCCTTACGGTATCCATTTGTTTACGGCGCTTGAAGGCAACCGTCAGGTGGCGGTCAGCTTGCCGGAAAACAATGCCGAGGTGGTGCGTATCGATGTGGGTCTGGCGCCGCAAGGCCTGGCCCTGTCGCCCGACGGCAGGACGCTGGCCGTGCACAACTTCATGAGTCGCAGCGTACAGTTTCTCGACATCGCCGATATCGTCGATTTCGGCGGACTGACGTCGGCCTCGCTGGCCGACGTTGCCACGGTCGCGAGTGAGTCGCTGGGTGCCGAGGTGTTCTACGGCAAGCAGCTGTTCTACGACGCCAAGGACGATCGTCTGGCGGCGCTCGACTACATGAGCTGTGCCAGCTGCCACGCCGACGGCGGTGACGACGGTCGCGTATGGGACTTCTCGCAATTCGGCGAGGGACTGCGCAACACGATTACCCTGCGCGGTCGCTCGGGCACCGGACACGGCTTCCTGCACTGGACCGCCAACTTTGACGAAACGCAGGATTTCGAAGGACAGATTCGCGACTTCGCCGGCGGCTCCGGCCTGATGAGCGACAACGACTTCTTCAGCGGCAGTCGCAGTGAACCACTGGGTGATCCGAAGACCGGTTTAAGTGGTGATCTGGATGCGTTGGCGGCCTACACGGCGTCTCTGACCCGCGGTGAGCAAAGCCCGTATCGCAGCGTGGACGGCGCGCTGACCGCCGACGCTGAGCTCGGTCGGCAGGTGTTCAACGATGCCGGCTGTGCGCAGTGTCATACCGCGCCCCGTTATACCGATAGCGCTCTGGTCAACCTGCACGATGTCGGTACGCTGAGCCCGACCAGTGGTGGCCGTCTGGGCGGCACGTTGACCGGCATCGACACGCCGTCATTGATCAGTGCGTGGCAAACGCCGCCGTATTTGCACGATGGCTCGGCGGCGAGCCTTGCGCAGGCCGTCACGGCACACAGTGGCGTGAACCTCGGGACGGCGGATGCCAATCGGTTGAGCGCGTATCTGGCTCAGCTTGATGAGGTGACCGCGCTGATAACGGATGAAAGCGTCGTTTATCAGGCCGGCAATCTGACATTTTTGCAGCCCGACAGCACCACGTGGTTGCGGGTGACGTTCGACGTGCCGTTTGATGCAGCACCCATCGTGACGATGGGCGCACTCTCTTACAACGGCGGTGACCCAACGGTGCTACGTGTGCGCAACGTAAGCGCGGATGGTTTCGACTACCAGATGGACGAATGGGACTATCGTGATGGCTGGCACACCACCGAGACGGTGAGCTGGTTGGCCATGCGTCCGGGGCGTCATGATCTGGGTGGGTTGGTCGTTGAGGCCGGTTCGATTGCGGCGGACAGCGCCAAACGCAATTACACGTACGCCCAGCCGTTTGCGTCGACGCCGCTACTATTCAGCCAAACGGTCACGACTAACGAGGCCAGCGCGGTGACGACACGGCACGCCAATCTTTCGCCGACGGGCTTCCGCCTTGAGATCGAAGAAGAGGAAGCGAGCTCGGATGGCCATATCAGCGAGACCGTGCACTACATGGCCATCGAATCTGGTACGGGCACGTTAGCGGATGGCGGCAGTGTGGCGGCAGGTGCTACCGGCAATACAGTGACGCATGACTGGTCCTCGCTGAGTTTTGGCGGCACATACCACGACACCATCTTCTTCGCGGCCATGCAAACCACGGACGGCGGCGATACCGCCAACGTTCGCTATCGCAATCTCAGCGCTACGGACGTTCAGATTCAGGTCGATGAAGAACAATCGGCGAACAGCGAAGTCAGTCACACGACCGAAGTGGTTGGGTGGTTGCGTCTAACGCTGCCCTGACGGTGGCCTGGAAAATGTCGGAGCAGCGTCCCTGCTGCTCCGACCGCCCCATCAACTCATGAAGCCCAGATCGCTGGTGGCGAAGTTGTTCAAATACGGAAAGATCTGATTCATGTCGCCCGCGTCGATGCCCATCCATGAGCCGAGCGTCGCGCCATACTGATCGAGCGAGTATTGCGGAATCATACGGCCCGCGTTGTCGGTGTCCTGCGGTCCGCCGATATCAAGCGAAGGCAGTGAGCCGTAGACGGTGCCGCCGTTGACGGCGCCGCCGAGTACGAACGCGGCATTACCCCATCCGTGGTCGGTGCCATCACCGTTGACCGTAAGCGTGCGCCCAAAGTCCGACGCGGTAAATGCCGTGACCGAAGCGCCAAGCTGCAGCTCGTCGATGTTGGCCTGAAACGCGCTCAAGCCACCATCGAGCTGCGCCAGCATCTGCTGTTGCTCGTAGAGCTGCGAACCGTGGAAGTCGAAGCTGCCGAAGCCGACAAAGAAGATCTGGCGTTTCATGCCCAGCTGTTCACGAATCGAGATGACCTTGGCGACCATCGCCAACTGCGCCGCAAAGTAATTGTCCTGCGGATACACGGTGCTAATGTCGGGCGCCAGATTTAGCGTTGCGTTGAGCTCGGCAATTTGCGAGCGCGCGGTGACCAAACCCTCCGCAGCCTGCCGCTCGATCGCGTGATCGTACGGTGCGCCAAGAATTTCCGCAAAGGCCTGCGAGCGACTTTCCTGCCAAGGTGGCCAGTCTCCGCCCGACAAGAACAGGAACTCCTCAACCCCGCCGAACGGGCTCATGCTGAACGGCAATGAACTGACGCCCGCCTGCCAGTTGTTATTGCCCGCCATCGTGATGGTCGGGGGCACATAGGGGTTGGTGTTGGCCTGCGCCAGCAGATCGGCCATGCGACCGCCCCAGCCAGGTTGGGTGATTCCGGCCAAAGGCGCGCGTGCGGTTTGCCAGATCTCCTGTTGATCGTTGTGCGAAAACAGGTCCGGGGGAATCAGTACCGACCCTTGCTGGTACGACTCACGCGTCGTGGGTTCGAACAGCGTGCCGACGTTGCCAACGATGGCCATCTTGCCCGAGTTGTACAGCGACTGCATGCCGCTCATGGCGGGATGCAAACCCAGTGACTGACCGTTAAGCGGCAGTAGCGTTTCCTGAGCGATCGACAGGCCGCCACGCGCGCTCAAATATTGCGCGTAGCCGGTGGCGTCTGTCGGCACAATCGTGTTGTACGGATCGTTACCGCCGTACAGGAACACACAGACCAGCGACTTGTAGTCGTCGATGTTGCTGTAGCCACCACCGGCGGCCAGCGCAGACTGCACCAGGCTGAGCTTGCCTTGTGTTGCGATGGCGCCGGAGCCCACCGCACCCAATGCAAGACGTTCCAGAAAGCGGCGGCGATTAATTGCGTTGTATTTTTTCATGATCTGCACCTATTTCTGAATCAGGTATTCGGGCGTATTGGCGATCAATATAATGGCGTCACGCGCCTTCACATTGCGGCCTTCCGATCCATCCGGAAACACATCGTTGGTCAGATGTGTGCGAATGCGATTGCGTACGCCCGGACTCATCTGGCCGGACAGCATCAATAGATCCAGATGATCGAGCAGTGCGTCCGGGTTGTCGGCGAGTGCCGCAGCAGAACTCACGTCGAGCCCTACCCAGCCGTCACCCCACTGGCCTTCGTTCCAGATTTCCCAGGTAATGGTGGCCGCGCTCGACTGCATGGTATTCGCGTCATAGATCTGGAACTCCGGCGCGACGAGTCCTTCATCGCGAATAAAGCCGGGCGGCGCGTAGTCCGGTAAATAGAAGTTGAACACCGAGGGTGAGGACAAGGGTTGCTGGCCAAGCAGTTCTCTCATCGATGAAAACGCGAGCCCGTAGAAATTCCACGCGGGCTGACCGCATTGCACATCGCCGTCGTAAATGAAGCCCGAGCGCAATGGGTAGATACCCGGGAACGCGCGGCGCAAATGAGTGACCCGCAGAAGTGGCTCGCGCAGCTTGCCAAATTGCTGCGGAATAAAGACGTGCCCGCTGCGTGCTTCGGGGTCGAGCAAAATGCTGCGCGCGACCGCGGCCAGATCACCACGTACGCCGTCGCCATTGTTATTGAATGCGCTGGCGACGCGCGCACCGTAGCCAGGTGACGCGTTGGAGGTGGGCACGCGTT
>CAYGSQ010000029.1:0-14849 GCA_964352435.1 uncultured Gammaproteobacteria bacterium
CCCCAAAAACTCCGTGCGCCCTGTGTCAGGCGGCACCTCGACACCCTCGTTGCGACGTTTCATGAATAATGCAGGCTAGATACACGGCAGCAGCCTTCTACTGATTCTCGTATAGTAATGCCTCGCATTTGTGGCCCAGCGAGGAGTGCTCATGACCAAATTCAACGTAAACGGAAAACCGGTATCCACACAAAGCGCGGATGACACGCCGCTTTTGTGGGTCATTCGAGATGAACTCAAGCTCAAGGGCACCAAGTTTGGCTGCGGCATTGCTATGTGTGGCGCGTGCACGGTACACGTCGACGGCGAGCCGGTGCGCGCCTGCGTAACGCCGGTGGTTGCGGTCGCCGAGCGCGATGTCACAACCATTGAGGGCCTCGATCCACAAGGCGCTCATCCGCTGCAAAAAGCCTGGGTTGAAGAGCAAGTCCCGCAGTGCGGCTACTGCCAGTCCGGGCAGATCATGCAAGCGGCCAGCCTGCTGCAGAACAATCCGTCGCCGTCGGATGATGAAATTGTTGAGGCGATGGACGGCAATTTGTGCCGCTGCATGGCCTACGCGCGCATTAAGAAGGCGATCAAAACTGCCGCCGGCGGTGCGGCATGAAGGGCGCACCTATCGATACCTCGCGCCGTACTTTTCTTGTTGGGAGTGTAAGCACGGGCCTGATGATGGGATTCGGTCTGCCCGGTTGCGGCTCCGAAACGGGGGATGCACCGACCGCCGCTGAGCAGTTTAACGACCGCCTCTTTTCGCCGAGCGTCTGGTTCGAGATCAATGCGCAGGGCGACGTGCTGGTCAACATTGCCAAAGCGGAAATGGGACAGCACGTCGGCACGGCGCTGGCACGCATCGTGGCCGATGAGCTGGGTGCGGACTGGCGCCGGGTCAGTATTCGCCACGTGGATACCGATCCCAAATGGGGCTACATGGTGACGGGCGGTTCGTGGTCTGTCTTTACCTCTTTCAAAGCGCTGTCGCAGGCGGGCGCTGCCGGTCGTCAGGTGCTGCGGGACGCGGGTGCGCAAATGCTCGGCATCAATCCCGAGGCCTGCGACGTCAGTAATGGTCAGGTCAGCGGGGCCGGCCAGTCGCTGGCTTTTGGCAAAATTGTGGCGCAGGGCAACATCGACAAAGTCTTCGCAACTGAAGAGCTCGACGCGTTGCCGCTAATGGATCCGGGCAAGCGGCGACTCGTTGGCAAGTCCACGCGTGCGCTCGACATCCCCGAGAAAACCCGGGGCGCGGCAGTCTATGGTCTCGACGTCGAATTACCCGGCATGGTGTACGCGCGGCCGGTGATGCCGCCAACACGCTACGGCTGCAAGGTGTCGTCGGTGGATGACACGGCGGCCAAGGCCGTCAGTGGCTATCAGCAGTACCTGACCATCGACGATCCCAGTGATCATTTGCAGGGATGGGTGGTCGCGATTGCCGACAGCTATCCTGCGGCGATCCTGGCGGCCGATGCGTTGAACGTCACATGGGCCGAGGGTCCGGGCGTTGCCGTAAGCGAAGCCGACATCATTGCCGAGGGTGAGCGTCAGTGCGCGGCTAAGGATGTGGGCACGCTGCTGGTCGATGACGGTGACGTGCGCGCGGCGGCCGCGGCGGCGGAGGGTGCGCTGTCATCCGTTTACCGTACGTCATCTGCGCTGCACTTTGCGTTGGAACCGCTCAATGCGGTTGCCGAGTTGCGTGACAATCAATGGCACGTGCACGCGGGTAACCAGTGGCAATCCCTGATCCTGCCCGTGCTGGCAACGGCGCTGGGGGTGCCCGAAAGCGACATCGTTATCCACCAATACTATCTGGGTGGTGGCTTTGGTCGCCGCTTGTTCGGTGACTACATGTTGCCTGCCGTACTGGCGTCCAAAGCGTTGGGTACGCCGGTCAAGGTCGTCTTTACACGCGAAGACGACAGCCGCTTTGATTGCATACGTTCGCCGTCGGTACAGCAATTCGATGCCTCGTTCGACAAGGCAGGCAAGCTTATGGGCGTTGAGCACGCGGCATCGGCCGGCTGGCCAACGCTGGCCATGGCGGCCGGCTTTTTGGGTGATGGTGTCGACGGCCAGGGCAAGTTTGATCCGTTTTCCATCAGTGGCGCCGATCATTGGTACACGCTGCCCAATCATCGTGTGCGTGCCATCAACAACGGCCTCGCGCAAAGCACGTTTCTGCCCGGCTGGCTGCGCGCCGTCGGTCCCGGGTGGACCACCTGGGGCGTCGAGTCGTTTATGGATGAGCTGGCGCACCGTGCACAGCAAAATCCCTTCGACTTCCGTTTGGCGATGCTCGACGCTGCGGGCAAAAATGCGGGTAAGGCCCCGGAGTCCGTCGGCGGAGCCGGCCGCCTGGCCAACGTGTTGCGACGCGTACGCGCCCAGTCTGATTGGGACAATCTGACGCTCGGCGCCAATGAAGGCATTGGTGTGGCGACGGGCTGCGGTCAGGAACGCACGATGCCAACCTGGATCGGTTGCGTGGCCCACGTCCATGTTGCGCCCGACACCGGTGAGGTCACCGTAAAGCGAATCATAATGACCATCGATTGTGGCTCAGTGGTTCACCCGGATGGGGCGATGGCGCAGGCGCAAGGGGCCGCCCTTTGGGGCATTAGTCTGGCGCTTCATGAAGGCACCCAGATCGAAAATGGTCAGGTGGCGGACACCAACCTCGACACCTACACGCCGCTCAGAATGTCGCAGGTGCCCGAGCTCGATATCGAATTCGTGGACAGCAGCGAGTTTCCAACCGGTTTGGGCGAGCCGCCCTTGTCGGTGGTACCACCGGCGATTGGCAATGCTGTGTTCAATGCCACCGGCGAGCGCCATTACAATTTGCCCATGCGCAGAGCCTGACGTCGCTACATGACCGCCGCCCATGTTTGGCGGCGGTCCAATCAGCCTGGTTCAATGATTCGCTGCATCGCAGCATATTTACTCGCATGAGCACACTTTCAGCGCCTCCAATTGTAAAATTTTATGTTAGTGTGACCGGGAGGCTATATTTTTTACTTAATTAGGTGCTGTAAGGCTACGCTAAGGATATGTATCTCGACTTCTTTGGGTTGACGGACCACCCCTTTGAACTTCGCACGGACCCCCGGTTTCTCTATCTGAGCCCGGCGCATGCACGCGCAAAGGCTTACCTTTACTATGCGATTCTCAAACGTGACAGCATCGTCACGATTACGGGCGATATCGGCTGCGGAAAGTCCACACTTATTGAAGAGGTGTGCAGCGAGCTTGAGCGTGATGTGCGGGTAATCGTGCTGCATCAAACTCAGCTAAACGCCGGTGAGCTGCTCGAGTCCTTGTTACTCGCTCTGGGCGAAACCGTGCTGCCTGACAGTAAGCCGCAGCTGCTCAATACCATTCGCTGGATGCTGGTCAAGCGTCATGAGCGTGGGCTCAAAACTATTTTGATCGTCGATGATGCACAGAATCTTGGTCCAACGGTGATCGAAGAGCTGCGCATGCTGACCGACGATGAGTGCGATGGCCAGCGGCTGCTCAGTCTGGTCATGGTCGGGCAATCGGGATTGCTCGATACGCTGGCGCGCGATGATCTGGAGCAGGTGCGTCAGCGCATCACATTGAACTATCACCTTGAACCGCTCGACGAAGCGCAAACGAGTCTGTACATCGACCATCGCCTGGCGGTCGCCGGCTGCCGTCATGAGGGCATGTTTAGCGGTGCAGCCGTCGCGCGGGTCTACCAGCATACGCGTGGCGTACCGCGTCTGATTAATAGTCTGTGCAATATGGCCATGACCGCCGGCTCGGTCAGCGACAGCACGACCATTACGCCGTCGATGATTGATGCGTCGGCGAAAGAGATGGGCTGGTTACGGCCGCGTTCCAAAAAGAGCAAGTCATTCACCGGTTTCGACGGTGCGCGAACGCGAGCTGTGCAGTGGCGCGCGGCGTCACGCTCGGCCGGTACGCAAACAGTGAACGCATTGACGGCCGCGGGTCAGGGCTTTGCTGTGCAGTCACGCGCCCTGGCGCAACGTGCCCGTACTGCCGTGTTTGACGCGCCCCCTGCACACAATCCGGATGCCGTCGTTGAGCACCCTTTACGATTGGCCGCCGCTGCGTTGGTGAGTTTGGCGGTTGTCATGCTTGCCGTGCAGCACAAGAACGGGCAACCGCGCGTGCTTGAAGCGAACGCGCCCGTGCCAATCGAGCAGCCATACGTGGCCGATGTAGACGTAGTTCCAAGCGCTGACGAAGCGGTCATGCTGGTTATGGCGTCATTGGGATTGGAGTCGAATTTGGTGGGGCCGCCCAGTGTCGAAGACGAAGTGGCGATGGCGCAACTGCAGGCCGTGCCACCCACGCCCGCACCACCCATTGAGTTGCATGGCTCGGACTGGCTGCTCGAACAGCCGCCAGCCAATTACACGGTCCAGATTTTGGGCACGCGCGATCGCGCCAAGCTGGACAAGTTTTTACGCCGCTACGATTTGGCGAGTGCGTCGGCCACGTACTCAGTACAGCGCAAAGATCGTGATTGGTATGTGTTGGTGCACGGTGTCTACCCTGATCTCGTGACGGCAAAGCGCGCTGTTGCGCAACTGCCGCAGCGAGTGCAAGCCAACAAACCCTGGATTCGCCCTTTGGCCCATGTCCAATACGACATTCGCATGGCTCCGATCCGGGTCGCTACCGCAACATCGGACCCTGCGCCCGGTCAGGCACACTGACTCTACCTTCATAGGCGCTGATATTGACGCTCTACTTGCGTAGAATTGCGGTCAAAAGGATGTCGCTCCATGAAGTTGGTGTTTCCCGGAATTGCCCTGGCGGTGGCTCTGGCAATAATCGGGCAGTGGTTGTCACAGTTTATTGGCGTTCAGGTGATGGGTCTGGCCAAGAGTCCGGTCAGTGCAACTATCGTGGCGATCTTGCTGGGTTTGCTGGTGAGCAACCTGTTCACATTGCCACCCGGTCTGAAGCCCGGTATTGCCTTTGGCCTTAAGCGCGTACTGCGAGTCGGTATCGTTGCATTGGGTCTGCGTCTCAGTCTGGTTGAAGTAGGGACCATTGGATTGCAGGCTCTGCCGGTCATCATCCTCGCCGTCACCACCGCGCTCATCGCGGTCAGCTTTTTGGCGCGGCGCATCGGTCTCGACGGTCGTTTGGGTACGCTGATCGCGGTTGGTACCAGCGTTTGTGGTTCAACGGCCATCGTTGCGACCGCGCCCGCGCTGGGCGCCACGGACGATGAGGTCAGCTACGCGGTCGCCTGCATTACGCTGTTCGGCATCCTGGCGATGTTGGTTTACCCCTTCGCCAGCCACTGGTTCTTTGCTGGCGATGGCTTCGCCAGCGGCATGTTCCTTGGGACCGCCGTGCATGACACGGCACAGGTCGCGGGCGCCGGTCTTGTCTACCAACAGTTTTACAACGACCCCGACGCACTGAATGTCGCGACCGTGACCAAGCTTGTGCGCAATCTGGGCATGTTGATCATCATTCCTGTGATGTCCATTTTGTATCATCGCCGTGGCAACGTGGAGGGGGCGTCGCCAGCCTGGTACACCATGGTGCCGCTGTTTGTCATCGGGTTTGCGCTCATGAGTTTGTTGCGCACCGTGGGTGACGCCGCAACGCCCGCCTTCGGGTTTTTGTCGACCGACACGTGGGCGCAGGTTGTTCACGTCGTCGCCCGCATCGCGACATTTCTGCTGACGGTGGCGATGGCTTGTGTCGGACTTGGCACCAGCATCGCGGGCATTCGTAGTATTGGTTTGAAGCCATTGGCCATTGGTTTGTTTTCAGCCTTACTGGTGGGGGCCGTGAGCGCGACGGCCATTACGCTTTTGTATTAGTTGCGGAGATTTGAGATGTCAAAATTGCGAGCCGGGTTGCATGCGTTATACGCCGCAGACCCGTTGGACGCAGATCGGCGTCTTTGGGGTCGTCAGAGCGATCCGCTAACCCGTCGCGGTTTTTTGCACAATGCAGGCCTGGCTGCCATGGCCGCGGCCGTTGGTGCCCATATTCCCTATGCGCGCTTTATGCCGAGCGGTTTAATCCCGGCTGCCCTGGCGCAAACGGCGTCGGATTTTACGATCGCCGGCAAAGATGGGTTGATCGTCTTGAACGACCGGCCGCTCAATGCCGAAACGCCCGCCCATTTGCTGGATGACGCCATCACCCCGACGGCACGAATGTTTGTGCGCAACAACGGCATCGTGCCCGATCACTCAAATATTGATGTCGATAAGTGGGAGCTCAAATTTACCGGTGAGTCGTCGGAGCGCACGTTGCTGTTGACCCTGGGTCAGCTGAAAGAGCGCTTCAAAAACTACACGTACGCACTGCAAATGGAGTGTGGCGGTAACGGGCGGCATGAGTTTGTGCCTGCGGCTGCGGGCAACCAGTGGTCAGTCGGTGCGGTGGGTTGTCCCGAATGGACCGGCGTGCGTCTGCGCGACGTGTTGGAATTTGTCGGGGTCAAAAAAGATGCGGTCTATGTCGCGTACCACGCTACCGATCGCCATTTGAGTGGCGATCCCAAGAAGGCCCCCATCTCGCGCGGCGTGCCTATCGACAAAGCGATGGAAAAAGAAACGCTGTTGGTGTGGGCGATGAATGGCGAGGATCTGCCCGCCTTGCATGGCTATCCCTTGCGGCTGGTGTGCGGTGGCTGGCCGGGATCGGTGTCGGGCAAGTGGCTGTCGCAACTGTCGATCCGCGACCGTATTCACGACGGCCCCAAGATGATGGGCAAGGCTTACCGTGTGCCGTGCGCGCCGGTCGCACCGGGCAGTGACGTTCCCGATGAGCAAATGTGCATCATTGAATCGATGCCGGTTAAATCTCTGATCACCTATCCGATATCCGGCATTGAGCAAGCGCATGACAACAACCTGGAGGTCCGCGGCCACGCCTGGGCCGGTGATCTTTCCGTTAGCGCCGTCCACACTTCCGTGGATTTTGGTGCGACCTGGCAGCGTACCAAACTGACGCGCCCTGCCAATCGACTTGCGTGGCAGCAATGGCGTACGTCACTGCGGTTTGAGCAGCCGGGTTACTATGAAATCTGGGCGCGCGCTACGGATGCCGACGGGCGGGCGCAGCCTATGGTAGTGCCAGGCTGGAATCCGAAGGGCTATCTCAACAACGCGTGTCATCGCATTGCGGTGTTGGCAACATGAATCGCGTGGGGGCCTTGTGCATTGTGGCCGGTCTCGCTTGGGCGTACCCGGCTGCGGCACAAACCACAAATGCGGACATTGATCCGGCGTCCGGGTTGGTAAAAGCCGGTCCCTGGGAACTGGTTCGGGCCAATTGCAGTGCCTGCCATTCGACGCGTTTGGTCACTCAGCAGCGCGCCAACAAGACCCAGTGGCTCGACTTGATCCGCTGGATGCAAAAAGAACAAAACCTGTGGAAGATGCCGCCGCAGATTGAGGCAAGCATTGTGGACTATTTGGCGACCTACTATGCGGCGCCAAAATCGCAGCGGCGTGCCGCGTTGCCACCCGATCAGAGGCCGCGCAATCCCTATGCGCCCGTAACAGACGAATCAGCCGGTGAGACAAACCCGTGATACGAACCTTGTCTGGAGCACTTGGGGGTTTGTGCATCGTCGTGCTGCTCAATGCCTGTTCTGCCGTGCCGCAGGTGTGCGATACCAGTACCGGGATTACGCTTCAGGTGCTGGGTTCGGGCGGGCCCATAGCCGACGATGCGCGTGCGTCGACCAGCTATTTGATTTGGGTGGATGGCCACGCGCGCGTGATGATCGACGCCGGTAGCGGATCATTCGTTCGGTTTGGTGAAGCCGGTGCGCAGTTTTCGTCGCTCGATCACATTGCGTTAAGCCACTTCCACACCGACCATTCGGCCGACCTTGTCGCACTACTCAAGTCAGGAAATTTTGCCGGACGCACGCGCTCGCTTGGTATCAGTGGTCCGACGGGTTCGGGGCCGTTCCCGGCGCTGGATGACTACCTGTCAAGCTTGCTTGGTGCCGGTGGGGCGTATGCGTATCTGGGTGGTTATCTGACCGGCAGCGACAGCTTGCCGCAACTAAACAAAGTGCAGGTGGATCATGTCAGCGCGACGCCTACTGTCGTGTATGACGATGCGCAGCGAGATATTCGCATTACGGCACTAGGCGTGCCACACGGCATTGTGCCGGCGCTGGCCTACAGGGTAACGCTTGGGCCTCACTCGTTGGTATTTGCCAGCGATCAAAACGGTAACGATGAGGCGTTCGTCGAATTTGCACGCGGCGCCGATGTGCTCGTGATGCACATGGTGGTGCCAGAAGGGGTCACCGGTGTGGGCCGAAAATTGCACGCGCCGCCAAGCCGAATTGGTGAAATCGCCGACGCTGCTGCTGCTAAAACGCTGGTGCTCAGCCACTTCATGGCGCGCAGCCTGCGCGACGTTGATCGCAACGTGTCACAGGTTACCCAGCGTTTCGACGGCACGTTGGTTACGGCGACGGATCTGGTGTGCGTTTCGATTCCGTGAGCGGTGCCGGTACGTACTAGTCGGCACGACAGGTGCTCAGGGCTTCAGGTCGTCCCCGGTGGTCGACAGTCAAAAAGTAATCGTAGGCAAATGACACATAAACGCGGGCGGACGGCGCGCGCTCAATCGCAGGCTGGGTGAGCAAGTGGAACACCACGCCGCCACCGCGTGCTGATCGCGGGAAGAACATTTAAAACGCAGGCCGGTTGCGCCGAGTTTCCTGACAAAAAAACATCATTTCGCGCCCGAGCCTCGCTGAAATTGCGCATTGGTCCGTTCTTTTCGTCGTCATTTGGGTTTCATTGACGATTGCGCCAAAAATTGTTGAAAGCGTGGCTACTCTTAAACTGAGCTCAGTCATCGCGCTCGATGAGATCGTTGCCTGCACAATTTCGCCACAAAAAAATCGTGTCGCGTGCGGTGCATGGTTGATCGCTTCACCATACGAACAGGCGCATGCGCCCAATGGCTGTGACTACGTCGATGTGCACAGGGCGCCGAAAAACATTGCTACTAAAGCTGCAAAACGGCGTGCGTGTTGCGGGCGAATGTGCATGTTTGCCAACGGTAGCAGACCGAGATTTCATGAATTGCCGCGCAACCGGCCGGACCGGAATTCGTGTCTGGCCACGTTCGCATATTGCCGTACAACGTTTCGTTGCAGCGCAAGCGTATCGACGTGTGTATCTGTAATCATTCCATTCAAACGTTTGTATCGTGGCGGGCACAACCATGTAAGGTCCACCCGCGTATACGCTCGCAGTGGTTTACGTCAGACTCAAGCGTCATAACCTTGGATAAGAATGCCTAACTCTGACTGGAAGAATCGACGAGTCACCATTAAGGATATTGCTCGCGAGGCGGGCGTTGATCCGTCGACGGTGACGCGTGCATTGCAAGGCTCGTCAAGAGTTAAGGCATCGACGCGCGCAGTGATCGAGGAGATCGCGGTGCGGTTTGGCTATGTACCAAGTACCTTGGCCCGTTCTCTGGTTACGCAGAGAAGCAAGTTAATTGGGCTTGTCATACCGGACATGACGAATCAGTTTTTCGCACCACTGGCGCGGGGCATTGAAGATGAAGCCGCGCGTCACGGACTACGTGTTCTGATTCGCAATACCGAAGGTGTGCAGGCGTTCGAGCGTGACGCGGTCAAAGTCTTCACGGAGCTTGCGGTTGACGGCGTACTGGTACCGATGGCTTGTTGTCCAAAATCGTTCTATGACGATCTCATGGGTGGGACGCCCATTATTCACATCAACCGACCCGATGCGGTCCATGAAGTCAGTTGCGACATGCTCATGGGGGCAGCGGCGATGATGCGACACTTGCTTGATCTGGGTCATCGTCGCATTGCTTTCGTGTCAACGCCGGACAGCCCGGAAGATGAGCCAAAGTTCCGTGCGTATCGTGACGCATTGACCTCCGTCAACTTGCCCCTCAGAGACGATGATCAATTTGTTTTTGATAACTCAATGCAGAGTGTTTACGTCATCGCGCGACAGCTGTCCCGCAGCAAGAATCGGCCGACCGCCATTTTCGCGTGGAATGATGTCTGCGCCATTGCGCTGATACATGGGCTGAATAAGGAAGGCCTCGACGTGCCGCGAGAAATTTCAGTGGCCGGTCATGACGACATCGAATTGGCGGGCGTCATCAATCCGCCCCTCACCACGGTGCGCTGGCCGATGTATCATCTGGGCGTGCAGAGCGTGCGCTATATCCTGCGCCTGCACGCGGATGACGTGCCGGGCCCGTCCCGTGTTCCGCACCCGGCATTGAAAGTCCGCAAATCAACGGCGCCGCCACTCGACTAATTCGGCTTTGCCCATGCTCGTGCATGGACAGCGCTTTTTTTCAGGCCATAAAAAAGCCCCGCCCAAAAAAATGGGCGAGGCTTTTTACGACTATGTCGTGCGGTATTTAGGCGCGACGACGCAAGCCGGCAAAGCCAGCCAGCGCAGAGCCGAACAACCAGACGGCGGCTGGAACAGGTATCGGTGCCAGTTCAAACGAACCTTCAAACGCGACGGCCTGGGTTGCACCCGGGAGGCAGCCAGCGGTTGAATAGAACAGGCAAACCTGACCGTTGCCGGTCGCCAGATCAAACACCACGAACGCGCCGTTGCTGCTGAAAGGTGGTACCAGGAATTCGATTAGAATTTCACCGCTGCTGAGTTCGTTGGCGCCATCGGTCATGCCGTTGGAGCCGTTTGATGCAGCGATACCCAGGATCGAGTCAAGCACGAGTGGGTTGTCGTTGACTGGATCGCCTACAGGCGGAACCACTGGCAGCGCAGGGTTGGTCACCAGGAACTGAAACGCACCAACGTCCGCATCGGCAAAGCTGCCGCCGGCGGTGGTGTTGATTTCGATTTGGCCGGTGATTGTGGTGCCAAGCGCAAGTGACGCGAAGCTGTCACAGGTACCGGTGCACAGAGTCACGGTGCTGGTGTAGTTATAGAGCGCAGCATTCGCTGAGCCGGCTGCGAGCAGCAGTACGCTGGCCGCGATAGATTTAAGATGTTGCATGAAAACGTCCCTCAAAAACGATGATGTCGGTGACTGATTTGTGCCGCAGACCGTAAGCCGCAATCCATGCCAGCCAGCGACGTTTATTTTTCTGTTAAAGCAGGCTCTTTGCCTTTTGTTGTATTGAAAGCATGTCACATTTTAGCCAGCGGTGTCATATTACTCATTATGTCAACTGCTTGACGCAAGTGTTGTGCCGCCGCAGCGCAGCGCAGCGCAGCGCTAGAACCGGTTGGAACGCCACAATCGGCCACATCATTACCACGCCAATGCCCCGGTTGGCGGGCTAGACTAGCGTGGGTTCATCGGATTTAGAGGCACGAGCGCAATGGGTCTATTTACGCGGCTTTTTGGTCACATTGCCTGGACACCGCCCGATTGGGCGCAACGTGGCCGCGCGCGGTCTGCGGCGTTCGCTGTGCTTGGGTTCGTGGGCCTTGGTCTACTCGGGGCGGGCGTCTGGCACTATCTGAACAATCGTCTGCAGCCGACCCAGGTGGTCGCTGAGGTGACCGTGCCCGCGCTCGCCAATGTCGTCAACGAACAATTGCAGCCACAGCCGTTACATCTGGTATTTAGTGTGGTCTCTGATCCCCGCGCGCAGCGCGACGACATCACCTCAGTCGCCGCACTCGATCAAATAGGGTCGCCGGTCACCTCTGGCATCAGCCTGAAGCCCGCCATCGACGGTGAATGGCGCTGGATGGACGATCACACGCTGCAGTTCATGCCACAGCAAGACTGGCCCGCCGGGCAACGCTTTACGGCTATCTATGATGCCTCGCTGTTCGCCCCGAATCTCAAGCTCGCGGATACGCGGGTCACATTTACGACGCGACCGCTTAACGCGGCTATCGAGCAGCTCGAGTTTTATCAGGATCCGGCGGCGTCAGCGCAGCGCAAAGTGGTGGCAACGCTTGCCTTCAGCCATGCGGTGACCGCTGATCAGGTGCGTGAGCACGTGTCTTACAGCATGCGTGCGTCGCAGGACAATGTGTCGCAAACGGGTCAGGCCGTAGATGCCGACGTGCGTCTCGACCCAACTGGTCGACGGGCCTACGTCCATTCAGCGCCAATCAAGCTGCCGTCCAGCGAGACGTATATGACACTGCGTGTCGCCGAGGGCATGTCTGCGGCGCGTGGGCCGGGGAAACTTGAGCAGCCGTTATCGGACAACGTACTTATCCCGGATGTCGGGACATTTTTTAAAGTGCGCGCGGCGGCTGCGGTCATCGCGCGCAACACTGACGACGATCCGGTACAGACCTTGACCCTGGCCTTTACTGATCGCGTGCGAACCGATCAACTGCGCGGACGTTTGGCGGCCTATCTTCTGCCCACCACCGACACGGTGGACGGCCGACGTGTGCGCAACAAGCGGTGGCGCGGTCCGCGCGAGGTGACAGATGACGTGCTGCGCCGTGCAGAACGCGTCGATTTGTCGCTCAACCCGGTGGACGGCGAGGCCGCACAGGTACACAGCGCCCTGATGGACCTGCCTGAGAACCGCTACCTCTACATCAAAGTTGCGCAGGGCTTGACGTCGGAAGGCGAGTTCATCTTGTCCACTGCCTACGATGCGGTGGTGCGCACGCCCGACTATCCCAAGGAAGCCAGCGTGGCACAGGAGGGTGCGATTTTGCCGTTGACCGGTGCGCACCGCCTGACGCTGCTTGCGCGTGGCGTTACCACGCTCAAAGTGGAAATCGCGCGGCTTTTGGACGGCGATGTCAACCATCTGGCAAGCCAATCCAACGGCGACATTACGGCGCCGCAGTTTGATCACTACAATTTTAATGAAGACAACCTGACCACGCGCGTGACGCGCTATATCGATGTCAATGCGCAGCACCCGTCGCAGGCGGCGTATGCCAGTTTGGATATGAGTGAGTTTCTGGCCGAGGGTGGCTACTACTTTGTCACCGTGCAGGGTTGGGATCGTGCGAACGGCCATCCAATCGGCCAGCGTGACCGGCGGTTTGTGCTGATCACCGACATTGGGCTCTTGGTCAAGGTGAATGCGGACAGTACGCAGGATGTGTTCGCGCACTCCATTGCCACAGGCGAGCCACTGGTCGGTGCGCGCGTATCGTTGCTGGGTAAAAACGGCGTACCGGTCATGGAAGCGTCGCTCAGCGGGCGTGGTCATGCTTCCCTGCCTGTGACGCAATCGCTGAGGCGCGAAAAAACACCTACGGTCTATGTCGTGCGCAACGGGTCGGATACGCTCTTTATGCCGTTCTCGCGCTACACCCGGATGATGCAGTACTCGCGGTTTGATGTGGGCGGCGACTATGTTCAGGCGCGCGACAATGCGCAGCAACTGCGCGCGCAGGTGTTTACGGACCGGGGCATTTTTCGTCCGGGCGATACGATCAATCTTGGTTTTATCGTCAAGCGCGCTGACTGGGGCTCGCTCGACAATCTGCCGCTCGCCATGCGTATCACCAACCCGCAAGGGCGCATCGTCCTCGACGAAAAACGCCGCTTGCCGCGAGACGGCTTTTTCGAGCTACCGTTTGCCACCGATGCTGCGTCCGCCACGGGTAACTATCAGGCCACGCTGTATTTGATTGAAGACAATGCGACGCAACGACCTCTTGGCAATGTGTCGTTCAAGGTAGAAGAGTTTTTGCCCGATCGATTGCGCATCCGTGCGTCAATTCCTGGCCACAAGAGCAGCGGATGGCTCAAGCCGGCGGACATGGCCGTTGCCGTAAATTTGCAGAACCTGTTTGGCAGTCCGGCTCAGTCCCGCCGCGTCGCCGGTGTCGCGCAACTGGTGCCGTCCGGTATTCGCATGCAGCAATTCCCGGACTATCGCTTTGATGACCCCCTGCGCGATCAGAACACCTCGCTGGCCGAGGTGCGCGAAACGCTGGCAGATACGACCACCGATGCGCAGGGCAATGCATCGCTGGCGCTTGACCTGACGCGCTATGACAAAGGTATTTACCGCATGACCGTGCTGGCCGAGGGCTTTGAGGAGGGAGGTGGTCGCAGCGTCAAGGCGCAGACTGGCGCGATGATTTCACCGCTGGACTATTTAATTGGTTACCGCACGGGCAGTGATCTTGGTTTTCTGAGCAAGGACTCGCAGCACGCGGTCAACTTCGTTGCAATCAACAGTGATGGCGAGGCCATCGCGCTGGACAAACTGACCCGCGAGTTGGTTGAGTACCGCTATGTCTCCACACTGGTCCAGCGACCAAATGGCACCTATGCGTATCAGTCGGTGCGCAAAGAGTCACCGCGTTCGTCGGCGGCGTTCGCGGTGGCGGCATCGGGCTCGGATCTGGTGCTGCCGACCGGGTCAGCGGGCGCTTTTGCGATGAAGCTGCGCGACGACACCGGCCAGGTCTACGCAAAAGTTGACTTCACCGTTACGGGTGCACGTAACGTGGCCGGCAACCTTGAACGCGACGCGCAGTTGGAACTCAACCTCAACGGCAAGAGTTTCGCGCCGGGCGAGGAAATCGAGCTTGAAATCACCGCACCGTTCAGTGGCGTGGGTCTGATTACGATCGAACGCGAACGCGTGTATGCACACAAGTGGTTCCAATCTGATACCAGCTCGACGCTGCAGCGGATTCGTGTGCCCGCTGATCTTGAGGGCAACGCTTACGTCAACGTCGCCTTTGTGCGCGACCTCGGCTCGCCGGAGGTGTTTGTCAGTCCGCTGAGTTACGCCGTCGCGTCATTCTCGATCAATCGGGCGCAGCGCACGCTGGGCGTTGAGTTGGAGGTCCCCGATCTGGTCCGCCCAGGGCGTGAGCTGGAAATTGGCTATCGCACAACAGACGACGCCCGCGTTG
>CAYGSQ010000030.1:0-4115 GCA_964352435.1 uncultured Gammaproteobacteria bacterium
TCCGGCAAACGTGCGCGCACCGTTCCCTCGAGGTCAGGACCGTCGGCATTCGTCAAATTGCTCAGGCCAAGATCGCCGCGCACATCCAGATCGTAGTCGCCGGCAAGTGCCAACGTGATCTTGCCTTCGCTACCGACAACGTTGCCTTGCAGTTGTACGGTGGGCAAAGCAAGCCGCCGACTCATCTTGGCGTCGCGCAGCTGCACGACGGTGTCGCGCTGCGCCCAGTCCACATCACCCGACCACACGCCGTTCTCATTTTTTGCCGACACGCTGGCGTCAACCTGCCCCACCATCCGGACACCGGATGGCATCACCAGGTCAAAGGTCTGCAGCGGCATATTGGACAGCAGCGCATCCAGCGTTGTGCTTTGGGCGCTGAACTGAGCGTCATTGATCTGCATGAATGCGTCTGCATTGCGCCACACGTGTGCGCCAATTTGCGTGACACCGCCGCGCGCATCAATTGCGAACGCCTCGTCCAATGACCAGCTGCCAAGGGTCTCGGACACGACAGAAGCTTGTGCCACCGTGGCAGTCACGCCGTCGTCCACGGGTTCGGCGACAACGGTCATTGCCACAACATTTCCCGGCAGTGACCAGTTGGCAAGCGCGGTAATCTTTTGCAGTGTGCCGCGCAGGTCGAGTTCCAGTGTGCCAAGGTCGCGCTGATCGACGTCAATTGCGTCTGCATTTAGAGTGCCGTCCACCACCCCCTGCGCATCGATGTTCAATGCGCCATCGATCGAGCCCAATGCGAGCGTCGCGATACGCAGATCGCGCCCCCGCAAACTAACTTGTGCCTGCGGCGCGTCCGGGCGTCCGCCAACGGTTGCGTCCGCGGTCAGGGCGCCACGCCACTTGGGTGCAATCTGATTCAACTCATCGAGTGTGGCTTTGACCACCAGATCGAGCTTGTCCTGCGCGACGCTGCCCGAGGCCTGAATGACGTTGTCGCCCAGGCGCACGTTGACCGGCTGCAAATTAAATTGCGGGCCGTCGCGCACAACTTTGGCCGATGCTGTCAGCTCAAAGCCGTTGATCAGTCCTTGCAGCTCGCTGAGCGTTGCCGTGAACGCCTCGGCGCCGCTGCCGCGCACTGTCGCTTTGCCTTTGATTGAGCCTTTGATCGACGGCTCAATCACAGCGGCGTCCAGACGCGCAATATCGGCGGTCAGGTCAAAGGCCGGACCGTTGGCAAACGCCAGCGACCCGCGCAGCGTCGAGGTCACCGCAGGACCCGTTAGCCGGGCAGACTCAACGGTGACTTCTTTGCCCACCACCCGGCCATTGGCGGCGATCGTGGTGGCGGGGAATTGCGCGGTGGCGACGACGGCGGTGAGCTCGAACGTCAAGTTGTCGACTGCACCATCGTGGCTCAACAAAACGTCGCCAAGCGTTACGTCATTGGGCGCACAGTCCTGGGCGCAGCGATGGGTCATGCGCGCGGCGGGGACAATGCGATCGGTCAGGTTGAGTGTGCCTTCGCTGCGTACCGTGTATGCGCCCGCCATCTCATGCTCGATCAACAGCGCACCAAGATCACCGCCCAGGCTGCCGCTGCCACGCAAGTCGTGCGCGTCGATATGCCAGTTAATGGACAGGTCAACCGGTACGGCGGCATCGAAGATCACCTCACCCGTGGTACTCGCCGTCGCATCGGGCGTCACCACCTCAAACGCGGTGAGTGCGAGTGTGGCCCCGCGCAAAGAGAGCGCGGCGTTGAGGCGCGATATCACCGTGTCCGTTGATGTGCGCACGGTGGTGTTCGTAACGCTAAGATCGTTTACCAGCACGTTCACTGGAGAACGGAATACGGGTGGCGCAAAAGGCGTTGGTTCGGGCGCGGGTGTTTGCTCGATGACGGTGACGAGCGTGTTGTCGAGTGCCAGGCGTTGCATCACCACTTCGCGTCGTAGCAAGGGCTGCAGCGCCAGCTCAAGGTAAAGGGTGCCAATGTCTATCCGCGCCTGCTCGTTTTTGATGTGCACACCGCTTAGCTGCAAACCATCGGCCAGCGAGCCGCGCGTCTGGTCGACCTGCACGCTCACTGGCAAACGCGCCAGAATTTTTGGCAACGCGTACGCTGTCGCTCGCTCGTTGTGCACAAGCAGCAGTGCCAGCATCAATATCAACGCGACAATAACGACGGGCGTGAAGATCAATGCGAGCAGCCATTTTTTACGCGTTGTCGCCATTACAGATCGCTGCCAATCGAGAAATGCAGACGCACTTTGCGGTCGCGATCGAGGGGCGCTGCCAGGTCAAAGCGCAATGGCCCGACCGGCGTCAAACGACGCACACCTACGCCGACCGCCTTGCGGAAATCCGGCCCACCGTCGTCGAACGCCGTGCCAGCATCTGCAAACAGGGCAAAGGCCCAATTCTGATTGAGCTGCCAGTCAAGCTCGACGCTCGCGGTGATCAGCTTGCCGCCACCGACGACGACATTGTCATCGTTGACCGGGCCGATGGACTCAAAACCATAGCCACGCACGCTGCTGTCACCGCCGGCGAAAAAACGCAGTGATACCGGCAGCTCGTCGCGCTGTTCTTTCGCTGTCGCGCCCAGTGTCAGGCGACCAAGCACGCGCGTGCGCTCCGTAATGGATCGAATGAGTCGACCACGGGCTTCAACCTGTACGAAGCTGGTGTCCGACCCAATAGCGGTCGTCGTACCACGCACGTCGAGCGACATACGCCACGCGTTGTCGGGGCGCGCGGCCGTCGCTTGCGTGCCGCCCCACCACGACATCCCGGGAATCAGCAACGTCGACACCGACGATTGATCGCCCACAATGAAGTCTTCCCGGCGCAATTCGATCGAGGCGGTATTGAGCCATCCGCTATCCAGCGCGATCGTGCGCCGTGCACCCACTTCAATCGACTTGAAGTCGCTGGTTTCTGTGTCCTGATCCTCGAATGCAGACGACAGTGCAAACACGTCGCGCCGATCATCGCCAATCGGAATGCGATATTCGGCGCCGAGCAGTGACTGAACCGGCGACGCAAGTAGCTGGCCATTTAGAGTGTGGCCGCGCTGGTTAATACGCCGGTTCCGATAGTTCAGCCGAAACCGTGGCCCGACATCTGTCGCGAAGCCCAGACCACCGGTGTAGACGCGCGTCTTGGCGGGCGACAGCTCGATGTTAACGGGCACTCGCAGGGCCTGCGCCTGGCGTGGGTCGGCATCGACATTCACAAAGCCAAAGTAACCGCTGTCCAGAAAGTTACGGTGGGTGGCCGCAATCGTACGCGCGTCGAACCAGTCACCCTCATCAATGTCGTTGAGCAGGTTCATCAGCTCGGGTGTCAGAAGACGACTTTCGATGTTGACCGCGCCAAAGCGATAGCGCGGTCCGCTATCGAGAACCAGATCGACGTTGGCGGTGGCCTTGTCCTGCGTGACCAGGATTTGGTTGGCGGTGAAGCGCGCGTCGAAATAGCCGCGCTCGGTGGCTTTGTTGATCAGTGTTTGCTTGATCTGCCGATAGCGACCGTGATGCACGGCGGCCCCGGGTTGCAAGGCGGGCGCTGCAGCAAGCTTGGCCAAAACCGAATCGCTGGCGCCGTCACCGGTTATGGCAACGTTAGTGCTCTGATACACCGTTTTGGGCCCGGGGGTTACGTCGAGCACTTTGTGCCAGCACTTGCCTTTGGCTTTGCCGTCCCTAATGCTCAATGTTGTTTGATAGTGGCCCAACGCCTCCAGCGCGGTGCCGACCTGCTCCGCCGCACTGGCCGTCATGCGTCTTAGTTGCCACTCGGGCGAGTCGCAGCCGGCTTGCGCAAGATCGAGAAACGCACGTACGTTGACCTGCTGGGTTTTGTCCAGACCGTTCAACGTAATGTCGGCGCGCACGTTGACCGCTGCGAGGCAGGCCATCGCACAACAGATCAGTCGTTGCCGCCCGCACAGCTCTCGTATACTAAAGGTCATGACACATTGGTTCGTTAATACTGGATCTGGTTCCATTCGATCGCGAAACGTCCCGCAAGGGGAGGCTCAGCTATGAAGGATCAGGAGCGCGAAACGTTTCGTTGCCAGCTTGTTGCCCTGCGCGACGAGATTGTACAGGTCAGCGCAACCGGTGATGATGCGGCGGCCGTGGTTG
>CAYGSQ010000030.1:4125-10306 GCA_964352435.1 uncultured Gammaproteobacteria bacterium
GCTGTCGCGGATGGATGCCATGCAAGCGCAGGCCATGTCATTGAACGCCCAACGCCGGCGCGTCGCTGCGCTCAAGGCCATCGAAGGCGCTTTGCAAAAACTAGCGGACGACGATTTTGGCGACTGCGTTGACTGTGATGAGCCCATTGCCCCCGCCCGCCTGCGTTTTGACCCGACCGCAACGCGCTGTATCGTCTGCGCGTCGAAGCTTGAGAACCCATAAGCTCGCATTGCCGCTGCGCCGCCCGATCGCCTGGTGCGTGCGCGGTGGCAAATTCTACCGGGCGTCGGCCGTATCGAGTAATCCTGGATGGTCCACATTGCTGCGCCCGACAAAGGTATTGCCTCGGACCGTTGCCTGATCCAGCCCCTGCGCGCGGATGGCCGTGGTTTCGTCGCAATGCAGGGCGTTGTTCTCGAACACCACGTTTTTCGACTGACGCCAGTCGAGTTGCACACACATGGGATGACCGGCGACAAAGTTATCGCGAATCTGGAGATTGCGCGGTGCTCCGACCTGAGCGTGGGGTGTCGAGACGATGCCAGCAATGCTTGAGTCCAAAATCTGATTGTGTGTGACGATTGCGTCGGCGACGACCTGAATGGCCTCGCCGCAGCCGGACACCAGATTGTGCGTGACCAGATTAGGCTTGAGCGTGTCACCGTACACAAATATGCAAGGAAACGCGCGGCCCTCGGTCGTGGCGTAAATGCGATTGCCGCGAATTATGTTGCCACCGCTGCCCGGTTTGATCTCGATGCCATCGTTGCCGCCTGGGTGGGTCGCGCGCAAATGATGTATGTGATTGCCCTCGAACAGGCTGTCGCTGACCACGCAGCGAGCGTTGTTGCAGCCAACGTAGATGCCTTCACCCGTGGTTGGGCCGCCGCGTCCCTGCCCGGCGTGATGAATGTGGTTATTGCGCAGGATTAGCCGCTGGGCGTCACCGCTATTTATCGTTACGGCGCTGGAGTCAGTGGCCGCCACTTCGTTGTCTTCGAAGACGATATCGTGCCCTCCAATGAACCGCACGCCGATGCTGCCACCGAAAAAGCGTAAGCCTCGGATAACCAGATGAGCCGAATTGACGATCTCAAGATTGTTTTGCGTGTCGCGGTTGCGGTTGGGTCGTGTCAGCGTTGGCCGCGCACCGTCGGCCGCCTTAATAATGATCGGCTGCTCTGCTGTTCCACGCAGTTCGATACTCCGTGTGCAGGATTGCGAGTAGATGCCGTCGTGCACAACCAGAGTGTCTCCCGGGGCGAGCGCGTTAGCCATTTGCTCGAACGGTTCGTTGCAATCCTCGTCTGCGCTGTGCGGGAACACGTCATACTCGCTTGCTTGCGAACATATGCAGATAAACATTGTTACAAATAGCGCACTCATTTGGCGCATCGTTTGCAGCGAAGCCGTGGGAAAACGTCGTATATTTTTTAGCGGTCGACTCACGGAAACATCGTCCATTGTTATGGAAGTATCACGCTGTAAAAGCGCGCGAAAATTTACCATTGGTACGTCTTGCCAAAGCCTCGCGTGCATTGTAGCTTCAAAAACCTCGGAGCTGACCATAACGTTAGCACCACGATTTAAGGATCAGGAACGTTAGATGAATATTTATGTTGGAAACCTTGCCTTTAGTTTAACCGAAGAAGCTCTGCGCGACGCCTTCGCCGCGCACGGCGACGTCTCGTCGGCCAAAATTATCAGCGACCGCGACACCGGACGTTCGAAAGGTTTTGGTTTTGTAGAAATGCCGAATGACAGCGAAGCGAACTCAGCCATTGAAGCGATCAATGGTCAGGATCTGGACGGTCGCCCCGTTCGTGTTAACGAAGCTCGCCCTCGCACTTAATAGAGCGCTCCTAAGCTCAAGCGACCGGCCCGCTTACAGTCGTAAGCGGGTCGATTGAAAGTTACCTACGCAGCCCGCGCCACCGGCAACTCGAAACGAAATGCCGAGCCTTCGCCGACCTTGCTGGTCACCGCGATATGGCAGTGATGCAAATCGAGAATACGTTTTACGATCGCCAGTCCGAGCCCGGCATTTGCCCGCGTCTGGGCTGAGCTGTCGCCGCCACTGTATGCGCGATTAAAGATATGCGGGAGGTCGTCGCTGGCGATGCCCTGACCGGTGTCGGCCACCACTGTGATGACGTGATCACGCGCGGGCGTCACGGTAACTGAAATGCTGCCACTTGCGGGCGTGTGTCGTAACGCGTTGCCAATCAGGTTTTCAAGCACCTGCTGAATCATGCCGATGTCGGCATCGACCAATGGCACACCGCTGTCCACGTGCGGCTCAAGCGTGATGCGCGCCTGGGCCGCCTGCAGCTGATATTTTTGTGCAACGTCCTGCACCAGCTCACTCAGCGAAAATGATTCGGGATTGGGCTGAATGACGCCGCTGTCGAGACACGACAACTCAAACAGATCTTCGACCAGCTTGCCAAGATAGGCGCTGTGATGACTCGCGACTTCAAGATAGCGGCGGCTTTGTTCGCTGCCAAGTGAATCGTGCTTGATGATAAGCGTGTCGAGATAGCCTTTCATTGACGCGATGGGCGTACGCAAATCGTGCGACACATTGGCGATCAATTCGCGCCGCGTGCGGTCCGTCGTTTTCAGGCGATCAATCTGATCGGCGATGGTGGCGGACATGTCGTGGAAGGTGCCGCGCAACGTATCGATTTCATCGCCGTGGCGATCGCGACGCGCCTGTGCGATAGGCTCGCGAAACCCGCCCGACTCAAATGCCTGCAGGTCGCCAACCAGGCGCCGCAACCGCCGCGTCAGAAATGACACGATCAACAATCCGGCCAACCCGGACACGAAGATTATCGCGCCCACTGACATGATGCTGATGCGCAGAATATGACTGTCGAGCACGCGCTCGGCTTCGCTTTCGTACTTGGCGCTGCCGAGTACGACGTACACATAGCCAGCTACTTCACCGTCAACCTCGATGGGTGCTGCGGAAAAGACTTTCTTTTCTTGCGGGTTGCGTGGGTCATCGCCACGAATCGGCGGCAGAGAAGTGCCCGATAAATACCGCTGGATAGGCTCCACGCCGACCCGCGTTGCATTGACATCGGCCAGGGGCAGCGCATGCCCCAAAATATTGCCGCGCACATCGAGCAGGTACACCTCGGCCACCGGGTTGATCACCATCGCCATGTGTCCGAAGTGTTCCAACGCGGTCGTGTTGACCTCGTCGCCATCGAGCAAGGTCTCTTCATTCATGATGTACATCGCAATGGTTGAGTTCAGACGTTGGGTAATTTCCTGGTGATAGCGATCAGAGCTCCATTTCGCCAGCCACATAAACACGAGCCCGACACTGATCAGCAAAATCAGCAGGGCGATAACGAGTTTGGTGGACAGCGACCGGATCATGCGCGTTAGCGTGCCATAAACCGGTAGCCAACACCCCACACGGTATTGACGTAATGCGGCGTCGCCGGATCGGGTTCGATTTTGGCGCGCAGCCGGTTGATGTGTGAATTGACCGTGTGCTCGTATCCGTCGTGGCCATAACCCCACACTTGATCGAGGAGTTGCGAGCGCGTGAAGACAACACCCGGGTGCCGTGCAAAGTGCAACAGCAGATCGAACTCCTTGGCAGTCAATGACACATCGGTACCGTCCAACCGCACTTCGCGTGCAGCGGCGTCGATGGCCAGATCTTCGGCTTTGATGAACACGCCCTCACGATGGTTGGGATCGGCGTTTTGCAGCGCGTCGGAGCGCCGAAAAATAGCCCGCACCCGCGCCACCAGCTCGCGCACGCTGAAAGGTTTCGTCAGATAGTCGTCCGCGCCGATTTCCAGGCCGACAATACGATCGGGCTCAGTGGAGCGGGCGGTCAGCATAAGCACCGGCGTATAGGTGTCGCATTCGGGCAGCGGACGGCAGATATCCATGCCGTCCACGCCGGGCAGGCGCAGATCAAGGACAAGCAGGTCCCAGTCCTCATCAATCGCTCGCGCCAGGCCAGAGCGCCCGTCCGCTGCAATTTCGCAGTCATCGCACAGCTCACTCAGGTGCAGCTGCACCAGGTTGGCAATATCGGCTTCGTCCTCAACTATCAGTATGCGGCGCTTCATAGCGACTTCATCCAGTAACTTTGATCCATCGGTGGTCTCCCAGTTTAGTTGGCAATCCTCACAGATTCGTAACGTGACGTTGCTGCCTCGGCTACTAAACAAACATGACCGGCGTAAGCGGGTTAACATTGCAGTCCAGGTGGACTTACGGAGCCTCTATGTCGGTCAGGTTGGTTTTTGTCGTCTGTTTTTCAGTTATTTTGGCGGTCGGATGCCAGCCCTCGGGTGACGATGCTGCGTTGCGTGCAGACGATGTAGCGCCCAGCGCCCATGCGGCGATCGTGGCCCACAGCGCCGAATTTGAGCGCGGGGTAACGGCCGTAACCGACACCGTTTATCAGGCCGTCGGCTATGGTCTGGCCAATTCCATGTTAATCGTGGGCGATGAATGCGCGTTCGTTGTGGATGTCATGGGCTCGGTCGAGACCGCAGGCGAGGTGCAGCAGGCCTTTGCCCAGATTACCGATTTGCCCATCAAGGCCTTCATTTACACCCACAATCACGCTGATCATGTGTTCGGGGGCGCGGGCTTCAACACGGATCTTGAATTGGCCGTCTACGCCCATGCCACGACCGAGTACTACATCGATCGGGTAGTTAACATATTGCGTCCCATCATCGCGACGCGCAGTGCCCGTATGTTTGGCACCGACCTGCCGCGGCGCGGCACGGACGCTGTGATCAACGCCGGCATCGGCCCGTTTCTCGAGATCAGTGGCGACCGCGGCACGGCCGGTCTGGTGCGGCCGACAGTGACGTTTCACGATGAGCTCGTACAAACCATCTGCGGCGTCAATGTGCGCATGGTGCATGCTCCAGGTGAAACCAACGATCAGATTTTCGTCTGGCTGCCCGATCAACGCGTCCTGTTTCCCGGGGACAACATCTATAAAGCGTTTCCCAACCTGTACACCATTCGCGGTACCCCCAATCGCAATGTGCTCGACTGGGTGAACAGCCTCGACGTGATGCGTCAGCTGGGCGCGGACCACCTTGTGCCCAGTCACACGCGGGCGGTCAGTGGCGCACAGGCCATTGATGACACTTTGACGGCGTACCGCGACGCAATTCAGTTCGTGCACGATCAAACGGTGCGCGGCATGAACGCGGGGCTGACACCGGACGAGCTTGTGGAAACCATTAAGCTGCCCGCGCATTTGGCGCGTCACCCGTACCTGCAAGAGTTGTACGGCACCGTACCGTGGTCGATCCGGGCAATCTTTAACGGCTATCTGGGCTGGTATAACGGTGACGCGGCAACCCTGGACCCGCCGTCTGCGGATGCGCGTGCCGAGGCCATGGTTGAACTTGCTGGCGGTGCGGACGCCCTGTTGCAGGCGGCACTCAAGCACTACGAGCGCGGGCAGTACGCGCTGGCGAGTGAGCTGACCGGGTACTTGATGCGCACGCAGAGCGACCAGGAGGCTGCGCGCGAGTTGCGCCATAACGCGTTGCGCGCGCTGGCGCTGAAGTCCACCAGCCCTAATGGTCGGCACTACTATTTAACCGCTGCGATGGAGGCGACCAGCCAGCTTACGGTGACCGAAGCGCCGACCATTGATGATCGCGTGCGCGCGCTGATTTACTCCATACCGGTTGAAAATTTCATGGCCGCCATGCCGACGCGGCTGGATGCGGATGCCGCAGCGGACAAAAATACCGTGGTGTCATTTCGCTTTACCGATGTCGATCAAAATTTTGGTTTGCACGTACGCTACGGCGTCGCCGAGTTCATGCGCCATATGCCCGCTGATCCGGATTTGGTCGTGACCACCAGTTCGGACGCGTGGCGCCGCATCGTGGTCGGCGAGCGCAATCTGGCCATCGCGCTGGCCAAAGGCGAGCTCGAGGTTGACGGTGGCGCGCCGCGTCTCGTGGAATTTTTGCGTCTGTTTCGATGAGTGAAAATCCGTACGCCGCGCCGCGCGCTGATGAGCTGGCCGCGCCGTCTGACTTGACGGTCGAACAGGCGCTGGCGGTACGCAGCCAATACCGCAGTGCCGAGCGCCTGGTGCGCAGCATCGGTTTGGTGTATTTCGTTCAGGCGCTGGGGGTGGTTCTGTGGGCGTTCATGCAG
>CAYGSQ010000030.1:10316-10986 GCA_964352435.1 uncultured Gammaproteobacteria bacterium
GCTAACCAGCGGTCTGGGCGATCGGCCAGCGGTGTTGTCCGCAGCGCTTTATTGTTTTGTTTTGTCGCTGGTGTTGATGACCGCTGGTTTTTCGTTACGCTTGCTGGCGCCGTGGTCGCGGCTGGTGGCGTTGTTACAAACTTTTTATTTGCTGGCCGGATTCATGTTTGGCCTGTTTGCACTGGATGTGGATGCACGATTGGATGGTCGGATTGGCTTTATATTTGCGGTGCTGCACGCGCTGCCGTTCTACGTTTTGTTCGCGCCGCGCGCAGGCATCGTTTTGACGCCGCGTTATGCTGACGTAATGGCTGCTACGCCTGGACAGACGCCTGGAACCTGGCCGTTGGCGGCGCTCATTGTGTTGCTTCTTGCGTCGTTGATTGCGGCGGACTATCTGCTGTTTGCCTCCGCATGGCTCAGGTAGCGCACACGATGGGCCATACGGACGAGGCCATCCTCGCGATCATTGAAGCGCTGCGGGGCTACTACGTCGCGCACGCTCAGGACGGGCTGTCGCATGAAGCGCTGGCAAAAAAATGGTTTGCTGAGCAGTTGTTCCCGCCTTCGGACGAGGATGTGGCGCGTGCGCTGCGTCTGATGGAAAAGACGCAACACGGGCACATCCGTATCCACGCGGCAGCGCGCTAAAACGTGTATAGCAGCGCTA
>CAYGSQ010000030.1:10996-14795 GCA_964352435.1 uncultured Gammaproteobacteria bacterium
GTTTTAGCGCGCTGCCTTTTAGGTATAGACCACAGCGGTAGATTTTGCCGCGCCGGCGTTAGTTCCAGACACCCGCACGTTTGAGTTTGTTGCGCAGGCCGGGCATCGGGTGGCCGAGCTCATACGCTTTCTTCGCGTGAATGAGCGCATCGTCGTATTTTTCGGTTTTCGCCAATACCAGACCGAGGTTGTAGTGCACCTCGGCATCGTTGGGCGACAACTGCAGCGCTTCACGAAAGCGCACGGCCGATTCGTCGAGCTTGCCGGCTTTGTACAAATACACACCGTAGACCATGCGGACGACACCATCGTCGGGCTTGAAGCGCATCGCACGCTGGAAGTAGCAATTGGCGCTGTAGCGCAGCGCGGCTCGGTTGAACTTCTTTTTGGTCAGGTAATAGCGCGCCATCGTGTACAGCGCACGGTGATGATTGGGAAAGGCACGCAGCGTGTAGTCGATGTCGCCAGCCAGGTTTTGCGGCGTCAGCGCGTGACCACGCAGATTTTCTACGCCGCCATCAAAGTGGACGCGTTCAACAATTTCTAGCTTGTCGCGAAAATGGACCGGGTTCGTGTAATCGAACGGGCCGTAACCGTTTTGCAGCGAGCCACAACCTGCTGCTTCCAGCTCTGCGCTGGCCGGTAGCGATGCCAAAAGGGCAAAGCCCGACACCAAAGCAAGAGTAATAGATCGTAAATGTCGCAAAACAGCCTCCGAAAATGTGCATAGTGCGCGATCACTAGTCTAGCGCATCCGCAAGCACGACGACGTTAACAAACGCACAGTTGCGTGCTGCTATCGTCCCCAAGTTATTGATATTGTGTCTTTTCGATTGCAAAGATTCGTTTTAGTTCACGTTTTTGGTGCACTGCAATGGCGCGCCGGGTGGTTTGGGGCAGCATTTGGCATCGAAGTGTGGCCTGAGCACTGTTACGCGCGGGGACGCTTTGTATAATGGCCAGCGTTTTTGCCCTGCGGCATTTCGTCGACAACGGCTTGAAAAATAAATTAAAAGGATCGGTCCGATGGCAGGACTCTGCGGATGGTTTCAACATAACGACTCGGAGGCGGCGCCGGATCTCAATGCGCTGACCCGCGCACTGCCGAGCCATCAGTCGCGCAGCAGTGTGCTGGAGCGCGGCGCGCAGGTGGTCAGTCTCCTGGCGGCGGATCAAAACAGTGGCGCTATTGAACATAACGGGCTGTTTGTGGCGATTGAAGGCACGCCCTACTTCCGCGACGCGACCTTAAGTCAGCGCGCCGCCAAAGACGGTTTCATGACCACGCTTGCAGACGCGCTGCTCGACAACGTCGACCAGACGCTCGCCAAGCTCAGCGGTGGTTTCACACTCGCCGCTCATCATGTTGGCCGTGACGAAAGCTATCTTGCTGTTGATCGGATGGGCCGCCGACCCATGAGCTACGGCGTCGGTAGCGGCAACACGCTGTACTTCGCCAGCCACGCCACCGCATTGCGCGGCTGCCCCGGCATCGACGATGGCATCGATCCCCAAAGCATTTACTACTACGTCTACTTCCACGTCGTCCCAAGTCCCGCCACCATTTTCAAAGGTATTCGCAAAGTACGGCCGGGTCACGTGGTTCGTGTAAAAAATGGCAGCGTCAGCAGCAGCCGTTACTGGCATCCCGCGTTCGGCGTGCGCCCACGTCGTCCAGAGGGCCCGCTGCTGCCGGTGGTCAGAGACGCCATCGCGCGCTGCGGTGTGTCGCCCACAATCGGCAGCTTCCTGTCCGGTGGTCTTGATAGCTCAACCGTCGCCGGCGTGCTCAACGAACAAACCGATGGGCCGGCGAACGCTTTTACCATTGGCTTTGCGCAGGAGGGTTACGACGAAATCGAATACGCACGCACCGCGCAGCGACACTTTGGACTGTCGCTGCACGACTACTACATCACCGGCGCGGACGTCGCCGGTGCGTTCGGCGAAGTGGCCCGCGCCTACGACGAACCCTTCGGCAACAGCTCCGCCGCACCAACGCTGATTTGTGCGCGGCTTGCGGCGAAGAGCGGCGTGACCGATTTGCTCGCAGGCGACGGCGGCGATGAACTGTTTGCCGGCAATGATCGCTATGCGACCCAAAAACTCTTTGGCTACTACCGCCACGTACCCGGCGTGTTGAAGCGCGCGTTGCTTGAACCGTTCTTCGGGCGTGCGTCCGTCGTCGCACGCGACCGCGGTTTGCAGCACAAGGTGCGGCGTTACATCGAGCAGGCCAACATCCCGATGCCCGCGCGAACGCAAACCTACAACCTGCTGCACACGAGTGCGCCGTCCGATGTTTTTAATCCCGACTTCCTGCGCCAGATCAATCAGGACGCACCGCTTGACCTGATGAGTGATGCCTACAACTCGGGTGACGACGCGGACTATCTGGATCGCATGCTGCAAACCGATTGGAAATTTACGCTGGCGGATAACGATCTACGTAAAGTCGGCCGCATGTGTGATCTCGCCGGCGTCACGGTGCACTACCCGCTGCTCGATGACGACGTCATCGATCATTCCATTCGCGTGCCCAGTTCGACCAAGCTCAAACGCATGGAACTGCGCAGCTACTACAAAAACCAGATGCGTAACTTCCTGCCCGATGAAATCATCAACAAAACCAAACACGGCTTCGGTCTGCCGTTTGGTGAGTGGTTACGCAAAGACGATGACTTGCGCGAGCTGGTGGGTGACCGCGTCGCAAGCTTGCGTCAGCGCGGCGTGTTTTCGTCCGCGTGGATCGATCAGCTGTTGTCACAGCACGCGTCAGAACATGCTGCCTACTACGGCAACTTCGTGTGGGTGTTGGCGATGTTTGAAGAGTGGTGCCAGCAGCACTCCATCTCATGGTAAGCGTCAACACGGTCGCGGCCATAGGGGCATTGAACGCCGCTATCGCGGTGATGGCGGGGGCGTTCGGTGCCCATGCGTTGCGTGATCGACTAACACCTGCGCTGCTGCGCGCGTTTGATACCGGGGCGCAATATCACTTCTACCACGCGCTTGGCTTGTTTGCGGTGGCGTTCGCGCTCTCGCGTTTGCCCGAGTCCGTGTGGGTGGGGCGCTCGTTCTACCTGATGCTTGCGGGCATGGTTTTGTTTAGCGGCAGTCTCTACGCGTTGGCCTTGAGCGGTAAAACTATTCTGGGTGCGATTACGCCGCTGGGTGGACTGGCATTTATCGCGGCCTGGGTTAGTTTGGGTTACGGTTTCTATATCGCCCGTTAGCAGGCGCTGCGTTAGCCCGGCAGCTGCAAACTTCCGACCAGGTCCTGCACATTGTCGAAGCCGTTCGCCTCAAGATACGCAACGATCCCATCGTTAATTTTCTGACACAGCAGCGGGTCGTAAAACAGCGCCGTACCGATACCAATGGTCGTTGCACCGGCAATCAAAAACTCCAGCGCATCGTTGACAGTGTAGATGCCGCCCTGACCGATGATCGGCACGTTGTGCGCCTTGGCCACCTGATACACCTGATGCACTTTGAGCAGCGCAATCGGTTTGATCGCGGGGCCAGACAGGCCGCCCTGCACGTTGCCGATGACGGGCGTACGTTTGTTCACATCAATCGCCATACCCATCACGGTATTGATGACGGCCAACGCATCGCTGCCGGCCTCAATGCAACGACGCGCATTGTTTTGAATGTCGGTCTGGTTGGGTGACAGCTTGGTGATGATCGGCTTGCTGGTCGCGCGCCGGCACACTTCCACCACCCGCGCTGACATGTCGGGGTCGTTACCAAACGCCACGCCGCCTTCCTTGATGTTGGGGCAGCTGATGTTGAT
>CAYGSQ010000031.1:0-4265 GCA_964352435.1 uncultured Gammaproteobacteria bacterium
CTTGGGCGACGCTTGCGGTGAGCGGCGCGCCGCTCACCGCAAGCGTCGCCCAAGCCGCCATGCCCCCCATGATTACGGCCGGTTTAATCGGAATCGCCGCGGGTTTCTCTCGTCCGCTGATCCTGGCATTGGTCGGTTTCGGGACACTGTCGAGCATCGCGACCTTACCGTTCGTTTTTTGGCTGCTGACCGCATGAGCGTTGCCTCGATGGCCATTGACTCGTTCCAAAACAACATCTTCCCAGTGTTTTGAGCTAATGCCGTCGCTCTGGATGCCGCTAACCCAGATAAGGAAGCCGCGGTGGCCTCCTCCTGTTCGGCATTGGACCTATGAAGGCTTGGACCTGGGCAAGAGCGCTTGTGTGCAGCGCGTCGCTTTGTGCGGCGTCGCTTGCCTATGCCCTCAATCCTGATCTGCGCTTTTACCAATACGGCTACATTGCGCCGGACGCGGACTCACATCTGGACACCGGCGTCTTTGATGTCGTTGAAGATCATGCGGGATTTTTGTGGATGGCCTCCACGCGTGGCCTGCTGCGTTTCGATGGTTTCGACACCATCACTTATCGCACGGCCGAACACCCAGGGCTGCTCTCCAACCAGCCCGGCGGCCTTTACATCGACGATCAGGGACAACTGTTTGTTGCGTCACAAAGTGGCCTGAGTCGCTACGACGGCGAAACGTTCACGCCCATCATCAGCGGCAACAAACTATCGGCTCATATTCAGGCGCTGGACCAGGATGATCAGGGGCGTCTGTGGCTGGGCAGCGAACAGGGACTATGGACACTCGATGGTCAGTCCATCGATGCGCAGTGGCCGGGCGTCATAGATCAGGTGCGCTCGATCACCTGGCACGATCAGCGACTGTACGTAGGTGCCACCGGCGTCGTTCACGTTATTCATGACAACACCCTCAATTCGATCGCGCTCCCCGCTGCACTCGCGACAGAGCGCGTCCACGATCTCGAGTTTCATCAAGGGCAGATCATCGGCGCAACCCATGCGGGGATGTTTCGTTTGGATCAGGGCGTCGTCACACTGATCGACAGCGGCCCGGCGGCCGGACTGGCCATTGATCTGCTGCTGTCAGATCGCGATAACAACCTGTGGTTCGGCGGCGACCGTGAAATCGGACGCTTCTTTCCGAACGGTGCCGTCGAGCTACCGGGGGTCGAAGACGAATCAACGGGCTGGGTCCCGCAATTGACTCGACTAATTGAAGACAGCGCCGGCAGGCACTGGCATGCGAGTCGCTATTTTGGATTGAGCGGCCTGATCGATACACCTGTGCGACGTATCTCCTACACCGAGGGACTGCCGTCATCGGACGTTTTGGCGATGACCGAGGACGCGTCGGGCAAAGTCTATGTCGCCACCAACATGGGCATTAGCGGTCTGACCGGCGAAACTATTGAACGTGTTCTTGACGAAGACTTTGATCGCAGCGGTCGCACGCGCGCCATGCTCGTTGATGGACAGCGCCGACTGTGGGTCGGCAGCAATAGCGGCTTGCGCGCCTTCGATTTGGAAACCAAGGCCTGGCTACCGTCAACGGAAGATACCAGCATTCAGATCCCGGTTAACGCACTGGCGTTGGCGCAGGGCACGGCAAACGAACTTTGGGTTGGTACAGACCTCGGGCTGTACAGAGTCTCGCCACAGTCGCGCACAAGTATTCTTGCCGCGGACGGAATGGCCATCGAAAGCCTGCTGTACGATCACAATGGCACGTTGTGGATCGGTACCGAAGACGGCCTTGCCAGTCTGCACGGCGGTAACTTTTCAGCCCATGCCACGGATCTGCCCAGAGCCACTGGCAAAGTTGTCTCGATGGCGCAACTGGACAACGGCGATCTGGTGGCGGCCACGGCAACGGAAGGTTTGATCGTACGTCATGGTTCACAGTGGCTGCAGTTTGGCGAATCGCAGGGACTGCCGCCTGAAAGCCTGATCGACATTGAAGTGCGCAACGGCACTTTGTGGATGATCACGACCGGTGGTGTCTTTCGTACCAGCGTCACGGCGCTCGACGGTTCGGTCGCGCAGCTGGACGTGCAACCGGTGATTACGCAAAAACGTTATCGCGGTCTGCACAGCGATTACTGTTGTCGCGGCGCCAATCAATCCAGCGCGCTTGTGGCCAGTGGCGTACTGGTTGCATCCACCGACGATGGTTTGATTACCTTTGACCTCGACGCGGCAGACGCGGCCGGCGAACCGCCACAGCCCTATATCAAATCAATCAAACTGGGTGACACGCCCGTCGCATTCAAGGCAGGCGCACAGATCATGTTGGACGCGCGCCATGCGCCCGTGCGAATCGACTACTCTGCACTTGATCTGGCCCACGGCCCGCAGCTGACATTTCGCTACCGACTTCGTGGGCTGGACGATACGTGGATCGAAATGGGCAGCGCACGCACCGTTCACTTTTCCAGCTTGCCGACCGGCTCATTTGCATTCGAACTCCAGGCCTCCGCACTACCGGGCGTCTGGTCCAGCGCGGACATCGCGGTCACGCTCGTTCGTCAACCGAGTTTCGTCGAGTCGACAGCGTTCAAGCTCGGGATCTGGGCCGCATCGTTGCTCGCTGTGCTGGGCGTCGTTTGGCTGCGTACGGCCGCGACGCGACGACGCCATCGTCAACTGGAAAGCGCCATCCGCGAGCGCACCGGCGCACTGCACGAAGTAAACGAAGCACTTGAACAGCGCAATAGCGATCTGCGACGCGCCAGTGAGACGGATACGTTAACCGGGCTGATTAACCGTCGCTTCTTTGACTCGCGTCAAACCGACAAACAGCTCGGACACAATTTGTCCGAGGACGGCGTGATGATCATGCTGGACATCGATCACTTCAAGCGCGTCAATGATACCTACGGGCACGGCGCCGGCGATGAGATACTGCGTCAGTTCGCCGACGTCATGCGCAGCGTTACACGTCAAAGCGACCTCGTTGCACGCTGGGGTGGCGAGGAGTTCATGATGCTCTGCCGCTGCCCGGCTGACGACGCAACAATCATGCTCAACCGACTGCTAAGCGCCATTCGCGATCATCGCTTCACGCTGCCTGATGGCGAGCATCTGCCCGTCACCTCGTCGCTCGGCGCTGTACAGTATCCCTTGTGGCCAAACAAATCGGTTGCCGATCGACTGGCTATCTTGCTCGAATTTGCCGACGCCGCGCTGTACGCCGTCAAAGCGCAGGGCCGCGACGGTTGGGCTCTGCTACGCAGCGGCGCGTCGCCCAATTTTGATCTCAAGGTGCGCCGTGTTGGCCCGCTGCTGGAAACGTTTATTGAGAAACGCCATCTGAGCTGGCACACCAATCGTACTGACATTGCACCTACCCATCAGGACGCTGCACCGCGTAGCCTGCATTATTCATGAACCATCGCAACGAGGGTGTCGAGGTGCCGCCTGGCACAGGGCGCACGGAGATTCTGGGGGCGAAGGCGTACTCGCAGTACGTTGAGCTGCCAAAAAGAAGTACGCCCTGTGATCGGTGGTGCATCGGCGCCTGCAGTCGATGGTGCATGAATAATGCAGGCTAGAGACTCGAACGCAACGTAGCCCGCGCCAACGATGCCGCCACAAAGCGGCCGTCGTGCGACATACTCAGCAGAACATCGGCCTCGCTACCATCTGCAAACAAGACTCGCGGCACGCCTGCGTTCTTTTGCGAGCGACGATCACGCACCACGCGTGCGTCGTCGACGCTCATCCTTGTGAGCAATCGCCCCGCCAACACGCGTACGGCGATGGACTCGGGTAACAGGCGGTGCGCATCAGCGATCTGATCGACCAACGGGTCGGCCAACACAGACTCGACAGTCTCGACTGCATACAGCCTGTCAGACGATGCCTGCACCACGGTGCAGTGCACCCAGTCGGCGCACCAGGTCCACTCAACATCGACCGTTTTATCCGCATGACGCACCGTGCCGCGGGCACGCTCATCTGCCGTGGCGAGTACGGCGATCGTTACGTGAAAATTGCGTTGTATGAAAGCAAGATCAGCGGCCGTGCGTCGCCACGCCTTGTAGGCAGACTCCTTGGCGGCCCAGTGCATCCAGAGCAAGCGCGCCGGATTGGCGCTCGCGGTGACTATGTCGTACTCGTCGGCCGACAAGACGCGCTGCAAAAATCGATCATTAGCCGCGCTGGCCTGATTGGCCGGCAGCTTCAGATCGACAAGATCATTGCCAATTAGCAGCGAGATCACTGGCGAAAAAACGGTCTTCCATCGAGACGAGTTGGTG
>CAYGSQ010000031.1:4275-13215 GCA_964352435.1 uncultured Gammaproteobacteria bacterium
TTGGTGCACGATCTGGCGCGAGAAGTCCCGCGTTTGGCGCAGACCCTTTTTGTCGGTGGTCGGCTTGATAACTTCCATGTCGACAAAAAAGTGCTCGCCTATCGCGGGAAAATCTGCGAAACCACCCTGCTTCATTCCGCGCAAATAGACGCACAAAACGGTGGCCTCCGGGACCATGCGCAGCAGTTGCCCGCTGCCGTAGGAAAACTCTTCGCTGTCAACGCGACCAGTACGACTGCGGGTGCCCTCGGGAAAAATTGAGATGATGTCACCACGCTCGAGTACGTAGCGCATTTTTTCCTGCACTCGCTTGCTTTCTTCCTGTGATGCGCCGCGCGTCACGGGGATGCACCGGCCCAGATAGCAGGTCAGTCGCCAGGACAGTGATTTGTCGAAATTCTTACGCTCGGGCAAATTCCAGGGGAGTGCCGACACACGGGTCACGTAGCGCAGCAGGGAATTGAGAATGACACCCTGTACGATGGAGTCGATGAGCGTCAAATGGTTGGTACACAGCAGCATCGGTCCAGGATGCTCGCGGCGGATTTGCGCGAAGCGCGCACGCACCGCCGCGAGTTCATTGGCTGAATAGCGAAACCGAATGTGATACAGCCCGTGAATAATCGGGCCGAAGATAGCCAGCAGAAAAAACGAGACCAGCCGCTGAATTTCAAGTGCAGCTTTGTCCCGTCTGCTCATACCGACTAACTGGTTTTTTCGACGATCAGCTTGACGGCATCGCCCACGGTGCGAATGTTGTCCGCTGCTTCATCTTCCACTTCGATGTCAAATTCGTCTTCGAACTCAAGCATGATGTCTACCAGTCGCGCCGAGTTGACCTGCAGATCCTGCAGAATGTCGGTGTCGCGACTGACACTTGCAAGCGCGTCCGCGTTCTTGCAAAAAGGTGAAATTACCTTGACTACTTTTTCGTAAACCTGATCTTCGCTCATTGTTGTCGTCTTCCTGTTAGTCAGAACAAATCGTGTTGCGCCATTGGACGCGTTAGTTATTCCATTTCCTGAATATGGCACAGCCGTTCACATCGCCGAAACCGAAACTCGATTTGGCGATGATGCTGCCCGAAAAATCTTGCGTTTCACGTACAACCGAATCACTGACCCGTTCTATATCTGGGTGCAAATCTTCGCAATTCAATGACCCGTGCAAGAAGCCATGATACAGCTCTAATACCGTCGCGACACATTCAAGGCCGCCTGCGGCCCCCAACGCATGCCCTACCATCGATTTCGTAGAGTTGATCATGGGGAAGGCTTGCGGGGCCACATCGAGCGCTGTCAGCCAGTTATTGATCTCCTGCGGATCGGCAAATGTGGCGGTGAGATGGCCGTTAATTGCATCAACCTCGGCGCCTTTGACGTCGCTGTCTGCAAGCGCCGCACGCACGCAGCGCACCACGCCCTCGGCATTTGGCGCGGTCATGGAACCCCCACCGCGATGACCGCCACTGTTGACATGACCACCGGCAAGTTCAGCGTAAATACGCGCGCCGCGTTCTTGCGCGCTATCGAGCGTTTCCAGCATCAAAATGCCGGCTCCGGAACCGGGAATAAAGCCCGCCGCCGAGGCACTCATCGGACGCGAGGCTTTGGTCGGTTCGTCGTTGCTCTTGCGGTTGAGCACACGCATGGCGTCAAAGCCCGACCAGATGAAAAAACTGGCCGCTTCTGCACCGCCGGCGAGCATTCTTTTCGCACGGCCGTCACGCAGATGAATATAGGCATTGACGATGGCCTCGGTACCCGTGGTGCACGCACTGCTATTGGTCGTGACCTGTCCGCCCAGACCCAAAATGCCGCCCAGCTTGGCCGAGATCGAACTGGCCATGACCTGCTCAACCAACGTTGATCCAAGACGTCGCACTTTCCCGGCTGTCACTTTCGGTACCAGTTTTTCTGCGATCGTATCCATGCCACCAATACCGGTACCAATGATCGCACCGGTGTCCCAATCTACATCGCTGTCCAACGACGGCTCGGGCAAGCCTGCGTCACGCCAGCAGTCCAAACCTGCAATAGCCGTATAGATCATTGACTGGTTCATGGCCAACAGGTCTTCGTCCGTAAGATACTGAGTGGCAAGTTCGTCCACACCCTGCGGCGCACCCGCGACCTGGCAGGCGAATTTGTGCTCCGCCATCGCTTCGATATGCCGAATGCCGGATACGCCGTTGCGCAGAGCATGTTCAAAATCCGACAACCCATGTGCATTGGGTGCCAGAACACCCATACCTGTTATGACCACTCTATTTGTCACGACGCACCCCTACACCGGCCAACGTACCTTCGGCCGCCAGCTCACCATTGCCCAGAAACAATTGCACTTCACACTTCAGCTTCATCCGCCGAAAAAACACTTTGCGCGCCTTGATCGTCACGGTTTCGCCGGGCAACACCGGCTTCGTGAATTCCATCTGGCATTCGCTAAAAAACGTTGTCCAGTCCGCTAACTCGTCATCACTGACTTTGAGACTGGTCAAATACAACCCCAACGCCACAACACCGGTCTGAGCCATCGCCTCGGTCAAAATGACACCAGGGGTAACCGGGTTACCAGGAAAATGGCCGGCATAGAAAAACTCGTCTTCACGAAAACGATAGCAACCGACGATGTGCTCTTCCGATAACTCAAGAATCTCATCGATAAAACGAAACGGTGCTTGCTGTGGGACCGCGTCGAGAACTTGCTGGGGAGTTAATTGGGTCATTTTTTTAGTATGCCGCCGGTTGCGTTATCTGACTGGGCTGGATAATCGTTATAGCGAATCCCGGGAAAGACGCCAACACGCGCATCACCCACAGTGTAAATTGGTTCGCCGTCGACCGCGACGCTGCCGTTTCCAATGACCACGGCCTTGCCCTGAATCGTTGAAAACCGTCGCACCGACACATCGTAAGTGACGACTTTGTCATGCGGCCGTATCTGGCCAAAGAAATCGACGTCTTTGCAGCCCAGAGCACGACCGGACCCCAGCGCACCATTCAGCGCGCAATACATCCCCAGAAGCTGCCAGATGGCATCGACACCGAGGCAGCCAGGCTGCACCGGATCGTCGATGAAATGGCACTGGAAAAACCACGCGTCGAGGTTAATGTCCTGCTCGGCCACGATCCGGCCGCGACGCCCGTCGCGCTCGATCGAGACGATGCGATCAAACATCAGCATTGGCGGCGCGGGCAATGACGGAATAACGCCCGGTGCATCGCTCAGTAAACTCTGCCGCCCCCAGGCCAGCAGTTGCCCCTTGTCGAGTTCTTCACAGGTCAAAAAATCGGCGTATTTCACTCAGTTATTTCCTTGTGCGTGAAGCAACATGCCACCCCAACTGAGACCAGAGCCGACCACCGCAAGGGCAATGACATCACCGGGTGAAAACGCATCCCAGTTTTGCGACAGGACGCTGGGCGCACCGGCCGCGCCGCAGTTGCCAAACTGATCGACGTTGTAGAAGTGGTGCGCGGCATCAATATCCGTCCATTTGCACACGGATTTTAGCATCGCCAAATTCGCCTGATGGCCAATAAACTTGATGCGCTGCGCCTGCGACTCGTCGAGCGTGGCGCGCATACTCTTGACCATGGCAACCGTTCGTTTGATGGCAAACGTCTGCACCGTCCGACCGTCCTGTCGAAAGTGGCCGTGCTTTCGGAACTGGACCTTGTCATGTCCATTTGGCTGTGACGTAAAAATGGAATGCTCGATCTTGAGCGGACCGGGCGCGGTCGGCGACACGACGACGGCGCTGGTTCCGTCACCCCACAACACACAGGTATCGCGATCCGCATAGCTGATCTCGCGCGTGCTGTTATCCGGATTTACGACCAGAATATATTCGGGCAGCGCGGCCGGCTGCATGCTGGACAACATGTGGAGTTGCGCCGCCAGTGACGAACAAGCCGAGTTGATATCAATGCCGGGCGCGTCGATGTCGAGTTGCGCGGCAATGGTGCAGCTTTCCGCCGGACACGACGACTGTGGCGTGCAGCTACCCGCAACAACCATGCCGATATCCGATGCTGAAAGACCCGCGCGTTCGAGTGCCATGCGTCCGGCATGCGCACCGGTTTCGGCGTTCGTGTACTGCGATGCTTCGACCGCGGCGGCGGGGTTTTTATTTTGCGTCTGCCGAATGTAGTCCAACGACAGGACAGTATGACGTTTGTGAATACCGACCCTATCGACAATCCACTTGTCAGAGGTCTCGATATCGAGCGACTCGAGGAAATGGTTGTCGATAACATTTTCGGGATGAAAATGTCCGGCGCCGTGCACGTAAAGCATGCGAGTCTCCGTTTTACAGCGACGCGATGTGTTCGCCGCCGTCAACGCGCAGGATGCTGCCATTGACCCACGCCGCTTCATCCGTGCACATAAGGGCGATGAAATCTGCCACATCTTCAGGCGTTGTCGTTCGCCCGAACGGGTTGCGCATTTGCGCCACCGCTTTCATTTGGGCACTACCCGGAATTAGCGCCAGCGCCGGTGTCGGTGTAACGCCCGCTTGAATAATGTTGCTGCGAATGCCATGCGGCGCGAATTCAACCGCGATGGCGCGCGACACGGATTCAAGTGCGACTTTGGCGGCGGCCACGGCAGCGTAACCTTTCCAGGCCACTTCGTTGCCTTCACTGGTCATACCCAGAACGCGAGCGTCGGCGGCAAACAGCGACGCCTCATGCAACGCCTGCACCCAAAACAACATGCTCGTGCCCATACTGAATATGGTGCGTTCCATGTCTTCGGGCTCAATCAATGTGTCGCCGTACTGCGGCTCGTCGAGCGTGTGCAATGGGTTCACACCGTCTGCCAAAAGCTCAGACACAGCCGTGCTTAGTTGGTCCGCGCTTACGCCGAGTTTGGCTGCAAGTTGGTTGACGGCATCGCTCACTCGATCGTCAGGCTTACGAGGTGCGATCGGCTTAAGGTTACCGAAAGCGATGGAGTGCATCAGCATGCGCACGCGCCCTTGCTCACCCATTTTTTCGCGCAGTTCATCGATAACGCGCTGTCGTCCGGTTTCACTCAACGCATCGAGGTTCATCGCAACGAACGGTTGTCCATACGCACGTATCGCATCGAACTGTGGTTCGATTCGTTTCATGGCACCACGTCGATCACGGTGGACCACCATGACACTCATACCGTGACGCGCGAGTTTAAGCGCGGTTGCTAAACCAAAACCGCTGGATCCACCTAATATGACGGCCCACTGATCGGCATTGAAATTGTTCAAACTGCTCTCTCCAGAACACTGCCCTCACGGCAGCGGCGCACGGGCAGTGTAACGGCCTGCAAACAATGCGCAACTTATGTTGCATAGCGGTATTGCCGGCTCGATGCGGCGCCGGATTGATGCGCCGCAGCGTCCGCCGGATTCAGCCAAAAAGGCCCAAAAATAGCCACTCTCGGGCGCTCTCACGCGACCTTTAACGCGAAGACGGCAAGGCCTATCCACAACCCTTGAAACTGCGCGTTTCGCGCGACAGGTATTAGCGTGATGAATGCGCAATATCGGCGATTCAAAACGGCGTGCACTATTTTCGAAAACGTGTCCGGATCACTTTGCCATCGCCGCAAACTGACACGCACCTGGCAACGCGTTATGTCGAGAGTGTTGCGAGACGCTTGCGCAAACAGGCTCGCTCGATGTGCGAGCCTATGACATGTTAAGGAAAAATTTTGTATATTCTGCGTGCATACAACAAAAATAAAACGAACAAGACTTCACCTTTTCACCGTACCACCGCGGACCGTCACCAACGGATTGTAAAGATTGAAGATATTGGGATTATGTCGCACTTTGGAGACAGTCCACATTTTCTGATTTGCTGGTAAAGTATCGCAGGTCCAACAAAGCGCGACAGCGATGGACGCTCAACGCGCCGCTACTGCCAATAAACCTGATTAAGGCTAACTCGCATGCTTTCTACATTCACAATTGGCGCTGCATCGGCGGCGTTGATGCTCTTCGGTCACGCCTCAGGCGTTGAATCTTCGCATCTCGACGAGCTGGAATCGTCGCCATTGCCTGCGCAGTGCAACGCGACACCGGTCACCCGGCATCGCCTCGGCGGACCCGACGCCTGCGCCGCACGCACGCCCACGGGCGCCAAGGGCGCGAACACGGCGCTGCCTATCGGCCAGATCGGACCATCGGTACCTGTATGGGACGGCTCAGCTGCCAACGGCGGCGTCATCGATCAGAGCACGCTGACGCCGGTAGTACCGTCGATCCACCTGAGCGCAACACCGGACACCGTGGCACCGGGCGGCGCGGCGGAACTGGTATGGACAACGCAATACGTGGACGGCTGCGACGCGTCCGGCGGCTGGGAAGGTCGCGTCGATGAAGAAGGCTCGCAAGTAACCGACCCGTTAGTCACCAACACCAGCTTTACGCTGACCTGCACCGGTGCGCTCGGCACCGTCAAACAGACCATCACCGTTGGCATTATAGATGGACCACCAGTACCAACGGTTTCGCTCAGCGCCGACCCGGCCAGCATCAATACCGGAGACACCTCGACCCTGACATGGACGAGCACCAACGCAAGTAGCTGCACAGCGTCCGGCGCGTGGAATGGCAGCGTCGGCACGGCCGGCAGCGAGTCAACCGGCACACTCACAACCACCAGCGCCTTTGCACTGAGCTGCACTGGCACCGGTGGCATCGCAATGGACAGTGTTACGGTCAATGTATCCAGTGGACCGCAACCACCTGCGACGTTTACGAAGGTGACCATTGATGAAGATCAGGCGCCATGGGGCAAGAGCCTTGCCGACATCGACGGCGATGGTTTCCTCGACATACTCGAAGGCGGCGGTGCACTGGCCGGCGAACTCTACTGGTATCGTTATCCAAACTGGGAGCGCTACCAAATTGGCACCGTGAGTGGCGGCGACGACATCGTCGCAGGCGACATTAATAAGGACGGGGCACTCGAGGTATTGGTGAATGGCGTACCCGGCATTGCCTGGTACGAAAATCCAGCCGGTTCGGGCGGCAACCCGCAAGGCTCGTGGACACGTCGCGACATCGTCGACTACCGCAGCCACGATGCACAACTGGCTGACTTCAACGAAGATGGCAAGCTCGACATCGCCATCCGCATCGCCGGTACCGCGTTTCCTTCCACTCAAATTTTCGTTCAGGGGCCTAACCTGACCTGGACGACGGTAAAACTGTGGAATGACGAGCGCGGCACGGGGGGTCTCGCCATTGCAGACATCGACGCCGACGGTCGCCTGGACGTGTTGGGCGACGGCTACTGGTTGCGCCAACCTGCCACTAATTTTCTGGAAGGCAACGATTGGACTCGCTACACCATCACCGCCTGGCCCATGGGTATCAGTATCGATACGGCTGACATCAACAAGGACGGCCGCCTGGATGTGACGTTCGCCGCATCGGAAGTCGGCGTGGGTGAACTGTCATGGTTTGAAGCACCGGTAGATCCACTTACGCAACCGTGGATACGTCACCAGATAGACATGGTTGAAGACGCACATCGCCATCATATCGTCGACTTTAATCAGGACGGCGAACTGGACATTGTGTTTGCTGAAATGTATCAGTCAGACACCGACCGCGTTGGCGTTTACTACAATCAGGGCAACGGCGACAGCTGGGTGCTCGACATACTTGAGACACACGGCGGGCACAACCTGGCCGTAGGCGATATCGACAACGATGGCGACATCGACTTTATTGGCAGCAACTGGCGCTTGCAGGGACCCGCAAGCGGCGATTTGTTCTTGTGGCGTAACCAGACGAACTAGTATAGGGCAAGGAGCCGCAACACCGTCAGCGCGAAAAATGGTCAGAAATAATTCAGCGAATTAGCGGAACAGGACACTAGCGTCCCGCGGTTCAGTTCTCTCTAACTGGCGGACGCCCAGGCGCCCGCCAGTTTGCTTCAACGCGGACGTGAGCCCGCGCACTGCCTGTAATTAAACGTCCGTGAGTCGTCCGCCGGCGATGCGCCACTGATGGTCGCGTCCAACCTGTCATCGTCGCGCCGATATTCAATGGCCTGCGGATAATCATGCTGTGGGTTTTCAAAGCGCATCCACGTCTCGCCACTTGCCGCATGCGTGAACGGCACGGCGGTCTGGCCGCCCGGCTGTGCAAATAATGTTAGCGCACCGTCCGCCCGTGCAATACGCAGGTATTCAAACGAAACGGTTCGCGAACCGGCCAGCGTGCGCCCAAGGCCAAGCAACGCATCACCACGTGCCGGCAACCACACCTCTTCAGTGTGTCGCTCACCTGACTTTGTGCACCAGGTACCGGAGAGCCAGTCGGGCAAAGCGGACGCCGTCGGCGCGTCGGCGTCGAACGCACGAATCACTTCCGCGGTCAGATCCCAACGATCAAAACCCTGTTTGCCGTAGTCGAGGCCACGACGCACGATGACCAGATCGTGCGACGGCACCACGATGACATATTGCCCGCGGTTACCGGCCGTGGCGTAAGCGTCGCGCGGAACGTCTGTGCGACTGTCGGGAACCAGCCACCACTGAGCACCGTAGAAATTGCCGCGCTCCTTCGTCGCCGGTGCCGGCGTGCGCACAAAGTCGATCCACGATTCGGACAACAGCCGCTCACCATTCCACACGCCCTCATTCAAATACAACAGACCAAAACGGGCGAGATCCCGCGCGTTGGTATACACCTGACTACTCAATATAAAATCGCCAAACCGATCCGTACTGAGCAATGTGCTGCGCATACCAATACGATCAAGCAAAGCGCGGCGCGGATATTCCAGATACGTCGTGTGGTTGCCAAGCGCCTGTTTCATTGCCTTGACGGCCAGCAGCGTATCGTAATTTTCGTATTCCCAAACCGTGCCCGGGGCACGCACCAGCCCGCGCGCGCGCGCACCCTCAACCGAACTGGCACCGGCCCAATAAGCC
>CAYGSQ010000031.1:13225-14784 GCA_964352435.1 uncultured Gammaproteobacteria bacterium
TCCCGAGCCTGTTGCGTATTCCATGCCAAAGCTGTCCACGGGATATAGCCCGCTGGACATGTTTAACAGATGCCGCAGCGTTATCGCGTCGCGCGGGTCCGGCTGTTCGTCGCCAAGCGCCGGCAGCCACGTCAGACCAATCGGTTGATCCAGACGCATGCGCTCCTCATCGACCAGCATGCCGATTAACGTGACCGCAATACTCTTAGCCGTCGACCAGGTGCGCGTACGGGTGTGCATATCGACGCCGTCTGCATACCGCTCGTGCACAATTTTGCCGTCGTGCACCACCAGCAAACTCAACGTGACCTGCTCCGGTGACGCACGCTCGAAGGCCCAATCAGAAGCCGCCTGCAATGTCGCACGGTGCAAGCCCGCAAGCTGGTCGCGCGACGCAGCGCGATCGCCGTCAGGCCAGTTGATGTTCGCAGGCTTACCCTTGAGTGCGGGCAACTTCAGCTGCGGTAGCGTGTCGATTTCTTCTGGCGGCTGACCTGGCGCCATGACAACGCAGCCAATGCCCTCACGAAACACCGCACGAATCGACTGACCACTGTCACCCCCACCTACAAGGACCGCGCGACGTGATCGATCAATTTTGTAGTCGCCGCCGCTAACGGAACCAACGGGTTCAGCGAGATACCGAAGCTCTTGCTCAAACACCTGCGCCAACGTGCGCTCGGAGGTAAAAAGTCCGTTGCACATCAAAACGGCCTGCACGCCGTTACGAATCATCGCGCGCTGTGGGTCGAAATAATCGTACTCCGTGGACTGAGCGACGGCGGTCGCGGCGAGCGTCGACAGCGTGATGCCAAGCAATAATTTTTTCATTCGATGACTATGCAATTGGATGTCGGAGAACTCAAGGCGCCTACTACTGCGTCTGGTGGTTGTCCTGTGCCGGTTCTTGTATGCTCAGGCAATCTTTGAGCAAAGGCCCGGATGCGCGAACTCACGTGACCGACCCACACCAACAAGACGACTCACACCTGTGGACATCCATTACACCGCAGGATGTAGCCGGTGAAAACGAAAGCTACTATCGCCTGCTGTTTGATCAATACGCGACCTACGTCGCAACCACCGATGCAATCGCACGCGCGAAACTACAAACCAATGCGTTTTTTCTAACGCTGCACACGGGTCTGCTGGCGGGAATCGCGCTCGTGCTATCCGAACAGGCATCGCCGTTTTTGTTTGGCGTGGGTTTTATTGGCATTGCGTCTGGCGCGGTGTTGTCTGTGGTCTGGGCCAAACTGCTGCGCTCATATCGTGCGGTAAGCCGTGCCAAGTTCGAGGTCATTGGTGAACTTGAAAAAAGACTTCCGGCATCGCCATTGTGGGGAGCGGAGTGGAAAAAACTGACGACAGCCGGCAGCGGCTACGCGTCGGTAACGCGCATGGAAACCTGGATCCCCTGGTTGGTGGTTGGCATTTACGTGCTGGTGTTAGCCTACGCCGCCGCGTTTACACTTTCGCCCGCGCTGCGCGATGTGCTGTCACTCTAGCCTGCATTATTCATGAACCATCGACTGCGGGCGCCGATGCACCGCCTGGCA
>CAYGSQ010000032.1:0-1280 GCA_964352435.1 uncultured Gammaproteobacteria bacterium
GGATTTCTCGTCGCTGTTGCTGCAGGCTGTGAACCCAATCGCGACGGTCGTCTCGAGTGGTGATGACGAGGCGCATTCTCATCCACGTGCCGAGACCCTGGGCGCTATTGGCGTCTGTTCGCGTGGTGATCGACCACTCATTTTCAGTACCGAGCTGGCGCGTTCGGCCAAAGATTCAATCCGCAATCCGAAAGAGTCGCGCCGAGCACTAAAAAATGCGCATACCGCCGTTCTCGACGCCGACACCGCGACGTCGCGTCGTGCGGCGAGCAAGAAGTTCAGAAAACTGGTGGATGAAACGATCGATCGTACTGTCCAGGTGTACGGAGCGATTTACGTGCGCACCGACGGTGAGCGTGTCGTAATTGCACAGCGCATCGAACGCAGTAGTGCCGGCAAAGCGTGGGACGTGTCAGAGCTGCATCCGGACGCCGATGGCAATCTGGTCTTTAAGTCCAAACACCATTAGACAAACAGTCGCTATGTGACGACGCGGTGCCGCATCGCAGGCGAGAAATCGTGCGTCGCGTTCAGCGTTCGTCCGCCCGGGCTGCGCGCAGGGTTCTTGCCGTGAACAAAGTTTTTCGCAAGTCTAATCATTGATGTAGGGCGCGCTCGACGTCGCTTGATTAATTTTCGACGACACTTGCGCGTTTGGGTAAAACTAATTTCGCCTCTCCATAGTGCAATGCTCGACGACAATGCATTAAGATAACGAACGAATTGTTTCGTATTTTTTGAGAAGTTGCCTTCTCAATACATTTGGGAGACTCGAATGACCAGAATTTTTTCGCTGCTGATGTTGTTCAGCTTGGGCGTCGTCGGTTGCGCATCGTCACCAAAATCACCGCCCGTCAGTCCTGTATTGGACTATGGCGATCAGACGTCGGTCACGCTTCAAGTGAAAGCATGGGAAGCGCTCGGTGCCGGCCATTTGGAAAATGCCGTGAAATACACCGAGCGGTGTGCAGACATCTATCGGGACAAGGCGAAGGCGATGCAAGCTTCGTTGACGTCGCGACCAGCGACCGCCGTGGTCCATGACTACTGGGCACTCAACGATGTCGGCACCTGCTATTTCATCAAGGGCGAGGCGTTGATGAAGTTGGGCCAGGATTCGGAGGCGATGGCCGCTTACCAGACCGCGCTCGATGAATATTCTTTCGCGCAGGCGTGGGATCCAAAGGGCTGGTTTTGGTCGCCGGCCGATGCGGCCGGCCAGAAGATCGAAATTCTGAAGTTCCGCCAGAGCGGCAATTTCTGATGACGCAGCAGTAGTA
>CAYGSQ010000032.1:1290-14762 GCA_964352435.1 uncultured Gammaproteobacteria bacterium
ATCGCAGCCTACTTGTTGCCCTGGGCTCCATTGCGCTGACCGCTCACGCGGTCGGCGAGTCGCAGCCGTCCGTTCCCGGCGCCGGTGAACTCATCAAAAAGGTCGAGGTAGCCAGGCAATCCGACGGCAGTTTCGCGTTATTGCGCAATGGCGTGCCCTATACGGTCAAAGGGGCCGGTGGCCATCAACACCTCGAGTTACTCGCCGCGTCCGGCGGCAACTCGATACGGACCTGGGGCATCGAACACCTCGAACAGGTGGTGGACGGTAAGCCTCTACTCGACCGTGCCCACGAACTTGGTATTTCGGTCACGGTCGGGTTTTGGGTGCAACACGAGCGACACGGCTTCGACTATGCAGATCCGGAGTCCATTAAAAGACAACGGGCGAGGTTGCGGGCCGCGGTTGTGAAGTACAAGGATCATCCGGCGTTGTTGACCTGGGGTTTGGGCAATGAGATGGATGGTTTCGATCCGGGTAAGTCGAACGTCCGCGTTTGGCAAGAGCTGAATCATTTGGCTGGCATCATTAAGTCGCTCGATCCGGACCATCCTGTCATGACGGTGATTGCCGGGGCCTCGCAGTCGCGTATCGACAATATTCTGGCCCACTATCCAAACATCGATATTCTTGGCGTCAACGCTTACGCAGGCGCATCGGGGACGGGCCAGGCGTTACTCAGCATGGGCTGGGACGGCCCTTATTTCCTGACCGAGTTCGGCGTGCCCGGCACGTGGGAGGTAGAGACGACAGCATGGGATGCACCCATCGAACCCGATCCCCGCGCCAAGGCGGAGACCTCATACAGCACCTATATTGTTGATCGGGACAAAAACGTTGGGCGGTCACTGGGTTCGTATATTTTCTATTGGGGGCAAAAGCAGGAAGCGACTGCTACCTGGTTTGGTTTGTTTCTGGCATCGGGCGAGAAATTACCGTCGGTGGATGCGATGGCCTACGCCTGGTCGGGCGAATGGCCGGCAAATCGCGCGCCTGCAATTCGCTCACTGGCATCGCCAGTCGCGTTAAAAAGCGTTAGACCTGGTCGCAAGTTCGATGCGACGGTCGATGCGGCCGATCGCGAGGGTGATGTACTGCGCTACGTCTGGGACATTCGTGCGGAAAGCACCGACCGTAAAATCGGTGGCGATGCCGAACGAGCACCAACGTCCATACCGAATGCTATCCGTGCGGGACAAGGTTCGGAGAAAATCACGTTCACTACACCAAAGCGCCGGGGCGCGTATCGATTGTTCATCACCGTTTTCGACGGCCAGGGCGGTGCCGCATCTCACAATTTGCCGTTCTTCGTCAAGAAGTAGTACGGCCGATGGCTGTGTCCCGCACAATTTATGATCTTGTGATGTAGTGGAACAGGACACTAGCCTGCATTGGAACTAGGGTTGGGTACAGCGAGAAGATTGGTCAACAGTGCGTGAAGCACGCCATGCCTTACTTTGATACCTCGCAAGATTTCTTGCAGGCAATTGAAGATGCGACCCACGACCTTGTCGCAGACGTGGCCTGCCGCAATCCCGACGTTAGCTAAAGCTAAGCGGTCTAAGCAAAAAGCAGTCGCCGCCTACCGTACGACGGTTACCGCACACGGCGCGCGGTTGGTCACCGCATGACTCACACTTCCAAGCAGCGCCGCTTTGAGACCCGTGCGGCCATGCGATCCGATGACGATCAGATCGACGCCGTTTTCTGCGGCGTACTCGCATATTTTCGATGGGACGTGTCCCCACTCGTAAACAAGCTTCGCCGGCGACGGGAGCTCGCCGATTGCAGCGGCCGCCTTGGGCAAATCAACGTCGACAGCGATCTTTTCAAATTCCTCGCGAACCGATTCAGTTGATGCGCTACTCGTCGCGCCAGGACCAAACATCCCGGCCGCGTGCCACGTCGCCGGCACCACGACCTGATCATCCAGGACGACCAAGGCGGTGACGCGCGCCCCAAGTGCACGAGCAAGATCACCACCATAGTCCGCCGACTTTGTCGAAGTATCTGAGCCGTCAACAGGTATCAAAATATGCTTGATTGCAGTCATGTTTTGTCCATTTTCTTGGAGTTCGCTGATCAGTTTAGTCACGTCAGCCATCGGTGCTATTCGGAAATGCCGAGGCCTGATAGCGGAAATTACGAGCTTATCTAACGCAAAAAAGGCATAGCATGATTGAAAGGACGGTTAACCAAATGGAAGGGCGGGTATTGACATGAATAGATTCAAAAATATTTTGTTTGTGGCTGATCCTGACGCAGATAACATGCACGCGCTAACGCAGGCGATTACGTTGTGCCGAAACAATCAGGCGCGTCTCACGGTGGTAAGCGTTGTTCCCGAACTGCATATTCCCGGGCGTCCGATGCTCAACAAAAAAGCCATCGCTGCAAGGGCAGATTGGTTGGCGGAACTACTTGTAAGCGTGGGCAAGATCGATGTCGCGGTATCCAGTGACGTCCTGATCGGCAAACCATTCATCGCAATCATATCCAGGGCATTGGCACACAAACACGATCTGATTATCAAAGCAGCACACAGAGAGCCAGGTTTGGTACGCCACCTGTTTGATGCCAGTGACAAGAAACTACTGCGTAAGTGTCCGTGCCCCGTATGGTTGATCAAATCGACAGAGCAACGTGGCGCACTGGAGTTTGTGGTGGCCCTGGACTATGAACCCAACAACCCGGAAAACGAGCCGCTAAATCGGCAGCTGCTTGAAATGGCCGCCTCGCTATCGATATCCGAGTTTGCCGAATGGCATGTCGTGCACGCGTGGCAGCTTGAACATGAAAGCCTCTTGCGTTCACCACGCATGGGCCTGACCCACGCAGAAGTCGACGAGCTGGTAAAGCAGGAGGAGCAGCACCGTCATCGCGGACTGAGTAAACAGATCGAAGATTGCTGTGCGTCCTATGGAGCGGCGGCAGAGGCGTTTCTAAAGCCGAAATTACATCTCGTAAAAGGTCAGGCACGGACCGTGGTTCCAGAGTTTCTCGACGATTTGGGTGCCGAGCTAATTATCATGGGCACGGTTGCACGCACGGGCATGCCTGGACTCTTGATAGGTAACACGGCGGAAGCTATCCTCGACCAGCTGGAGTGCTCGATTCTGGCGGTCAAACCCGAGGGCTTCGTTAGCCCGATCACTCTGCACTAAAACAGGAGCCGCGCGGCTTAACATGGATTTTGGTTGGGTTGCGATTGCTCTGGGCGACGTCGTATGGATGACGGTCGCCTTTGCTTTGGGTTTGTTCGCGCGAGCGATTGGTCTGCCCCCGTTGGTCGGCTTCCTTGTAGCCGGCTTCGTACTCAACGGGCAAAGTGCGGCCATCGGCCCTACGCTCGAAAAGCTGTCAGATCTAGGCATCACGCTGCTGTTGTTCACGGTCGGACTAAAATTGAATGTCCGGACGCTGGCGCGACCGCAGGTTTGGGCCGTCGCCGGTCTGCATGCGGCGATTGTCATTGCACTATTCGGCACGGCGCTCTACGCCGCATCCCTCAGCGGACTGCCGTTGATATCTGACCTAGACTTACGCGGGTCGCTGCTGATCGCATTCGCACTGAGTTTTTCGAGCACTGTGTTTGTCGTCAAAGTCCTTGAGCAGAGGGGCGAGATGACATCGCTGCACGGCCAAATTGCGATTGGCATATTGATCATGCAGGACTTGGCTGCGGTTGCGTTCCTGGCCGCGTCCACCGGCAAATGGCCGTCATGGTGGGCCCTTCTGGTTGTGTTTCTGGTGCCTCTTCGGACTATTTTGCACAGGCTCTTGCAACGCGTGGGGCACGGTGAGCTTCTGGTGCTCTACGGCTTTTTGCTGGCGCTTGGTGGGGCGGAAGCCTTCGAACTTGTCGGGCTCAAGGGCGACCTGGGTGCTCTTATTCTTGGTGTCGCAATTGCGTCGCATCCGCGGGCCGAAGAACTCGCGAAAAAAATGCTGAGTTTTAAGGACCTGTTCTTGCTTGCCTTCTTCCTCCTGGTGGGTATGTCCGGTCAGCTTACGCTGCAGGCCGTAATACTCGGCGCAATGATCACGCCGTTGATCCTGTTCAAGTCGGCGCTTTTCATGGGGCTATTAACGCGCTTTAATTTGCGAGCTCGAACATCCCTGCTGGCATCGCTCAACCTGACGAATTTTAGCGAGTTCGGCTTGATAGTTGCCGCGGTCAGTGTCGCCAATGGATGGATTGATAGTCAATGGATCATCATCATCGCGATTGGGCTCTCTCTGTCGTTTGCCGTTGCATCCGGCCTCGACACAGTGAGTCACTGGCTCTATGTGCAGCATCGCCCATTCTGGCGTCGCTTGCAGACCGATACACGACTGATCGATGATCGCTTGGTCGATCTGAATGGGGCAACCAAGGTCATAGTCGGTATGGGTGGCGTCGGCACGGGCACCTATGACTATATGACCGAGCTCAATGGCGACAGTGTCGTTGGGATTGATATTGATCCTGTCACAGTCACAAACCAGAGCGCCGCGAACCGGCGCGTGCTTTTGGGTGATCCCAGTGACGCCGATTTCTGGGACCGGGTTCAACGGACGCACACTTTGGAATTGGTGATGCTGACGCTGCCGCGTGTGGGGACGAGCCTGCGTATCATCGAAGAGCTTCGTGCTGCGTCATTTGGTGGATGTATCGCGGCCATTGCACGGTTTCCGGATGAGGTTCAGGCACTCGAGGCTGCGGGGGCGACAACGGTGTTCAATATATACGCCGAAGCAGGGGCAGGGTTCGCGTCCCACGTGACCAACGTGGCGCAGACTTGATATGCGGATGAGTCGATGCCAGCAGAGCGAGGTTCGACTCAAGTCTAATGGGAGAGTGTTCGTGCTTTTGCTAGTTTATGTTGAAACACGAATGCATCAGGAGTGTCTTCATGTCGCAGGTCATCCAATCGCCCGTGATTGCCGCAGCGGCACGCACGCCAATCGGCTCGTTCAATGGTGCTTTTGCCACCACATCCGCCGTCCAACTTGGTCGCGCAGCGATCGAAGGGGCGTTGTTGCGCGCGGGCATTGCGCCCAGTCAAGTGGACGAAGTTATCCTTGGCCACGTGTTGACCGCCGGTGCCGGCCAGAATCCAGCTCGCCAGACGGCCATGCTAGCAGGCGTTCCAAAGGAGCGAACGGCATTTTGCATTAATCAGGTTTGTGGCTCCGGCCTGCGCGCGGTCGCGCTCGCAGCTCAGTCCATAAGTTTGGGGGAGGCCGACGTCGTTGTTGCGGGCGGTCAGGAAAACATGAGTCTCGCGCCGCATGTTGTACCGCTGCGGGCGGGCGTACGAATCGGCCCGGCGACACTTGTTGATAGCATGATCATGGACGGTTTGCAGGATGCATTCGGTGACATTCACATGGGTTTGACGGCCGAAAATGTAGCGCTCAAGTTCGATATTGATCGCGCCGCGCAGGATGCCTTCGCGCTGGCGTCCCAGCAAAAAGCAATCGCAGCCATGAAGGCGGGTCGCTTTGACAAGGAAATTGTTCCTGTCACCACGCAAGTACGTCGCAAGAAAATCGACATAAATTGCGATGAGTTTCCGCGGGCCGATGCAAGTCTTGATGGTCTGTCCCGGTTGCGCCCGGCGTTTGACCGTGACGGCACCGTCACGGCTGGTAACGCTTCGGGCCTCAACGATGGCGCCGCCGCGCTGGTTGTGACCAGTCAGGCGTATTGCGAGGCGAATGATATCGAGCCTTTGGCGCGCATTGTATCTTGGGCGAGCTGCGGGGTTGACCCAAATATTATGGGTACAGGCCCGATTCCCGCTAGCCGCAGTGCATTGCAAAGGGCTGGCTGGAACGAAAAGGACCTGGATCTGGTCGAGGCAAACGAAGCGTTCGCCGCTCAGGCGATTGCTGTCAATCGGGAAATGGGGTGGGATGAGGCGCGCGTCAACGTCAACGGCGGTGCGATCGCGCTTGGTCATCCAATTGGCGCATCCGGTGCGCGCATTCTCGTTACACTGCTGCATGAAATGATCAGGCGCGACGCAAAACGTGGTCTGGCGACACTGTGCATCGGTGGTGGCATGGGTATCGCGCTGTGTGTCGCTCGTGATTAACCAATTCATCAATACAGGAGGACTTTGATATGTCCAGAACCGCTATCGTCACCGGGGGTACGCGCGGCATCGGCGCCGCTGTGTGCAGCGCATTGAAAGATGCTGGCTACAACGTTGCGGCCAACTATTTTGGCAATGAGGAACGTGCCGCGAAGTTCTCTGTCGAGACGGGCATCGCCTCGTTCAAGTTCGATGTCGCGGATTTTTCTGCTTGCGCCAAGGGTGTGGCACAAGTAGAAGCACAGCTTGGTCCTGTTGATGTCCTGGTAAACAATGCCGGCATCACGCGCGACGGCGTGATGCAAAAAATGACGCATGAAAACTGGCAAAAAGTCATCGACACTAATTTGGGCGGCTGCTTCAATATGTGCCATGAGGTTTTGGCAGGCATGCGTGAGCGTGGCTTCGGTCGCATTGTGAATATTGGCTCAATTAACGGGCAGGCCGGTCAATATGGCCAGGTCAACTATGCAGCGGCGAAGTCTGGTATCCACGGTTTCACCAAAGCGCTGGCCCAGGAAGGTGCTGCGAAAGGGATTACGGTCAACGCCATTGCCCCGGGCTATATTGATACCGATATGGTGTCCGCCGTACCTGAGCGTGTGCTTGAAAAGATTATTGCGCGCATTCCTGTCGGGCGTCTCGGCAAAGCCGAAGAAATCGCACGTGCCGTGGTGTTTCTGGTTGCGGACGACGCGGCGTTTATCACAGGCTCAACGCTGTCGATCAATGGTGGACAGCATATGTACTGAGTCTTGTGCCGGTTGATCTTCAGGGCTGAACAGGGAGGTAAAAAGGCTCTCAAAAAATCGATAGTTTCGTTTTGGATGTGAATTGCTCCAGCGCCGACATCCCTAACAATGAATTGCCTTTTTCGTTCAAGCCGGGTGACCAGGTTGCAATGACGAATTGGTTGGGAAGTAACGCGAGAATGCCACCACCAACGCCGCTCTTTCCCGGTAAGCCCACTTCGAACGCGAATTCACCAGCCTCATCATAGAACCCGCAGGTGAGCATGATGGCGTTAATGCGTTTTGCCTGACTGTCGGTGATATGCGCTCTGTCGAAAAGGCACTTGCCTTGATTACTGAAAAGGTGGAATGCTCTGGACAGCTGCAAGCAACTCATTTCCACAGAGCACTGATGAAAATAGAAATCCAATACGTCATCGACACGGTTTTCAAGGTTGCCGAATGATTTGAGAAGGTTGGCTGCTGCAAAGTTTCTGTAGCCGGAGTCCCGTTCCGATTGAGCTACCTGGTCGTTGTAGCGCACAGATTGATCGCCGGTCAGAGTTCGAACGAAGCTCAGAAAGTCTGCTTTGGGGTCGTCCAAGTGAGAGAGCAAAATATCGGCGATCACAATGGCGCCTGAATTGATCAGGGGGTTACGAGGAATGCCATTTTCCAGCTCCAGCAACGATAGCTGATTGAAAGGATTGCCCGAGGGCTCCACGCCCACTCGAGCCCAAACATCGGTGTCGCGAATTGAAAGTGCCTTGGCCAGCGCCAGTACTTTCGAAATACTCTGAATGGAAAATGGGACACTGTAGTCGCCAACGCCATATTCCGATCCGTCTGACAGCCGCAGATATAGACCGAAGTGGTCTATGTTGATTTTCGCTAACTCAGGAATGTAGGACGCGACGATACCTTTGTCATCGGCCCGGGCGGCTGCTTCGTAAATGGCGTCCAATATGGCTTGATAGTCGCGCATTTTAGTATTCGCCTGGCGTTTGATTTGGATCATTAGAATGCCCGCCGAGTCAGTGGATAACAACTAAATGGCGGGCCAGCTTTGGTGTGTCCGGCGGGCGAACGCATATTTTTGGCAACCCATTCAATTCACGCGTTAACGGTATGCCGTTTCACATTGACCCGAATGGCAGGAGTTTTAGCTATATCTGGTGGACTGCATCCAAATCTACACAGTTGTTGTTGGATTCGCGAAATCGATTGCAACTGACGTCTGGCATCGTTTGCGACTTTACTGGGCGTGCGTTAGCCGGTAGCGTTGAATTTGAAAACACGGGATTCGCTCCGCGAACAGATACGTCTGAAGGACCGCATATGAAAAGTATGAGCTTGGTTGGGCTTACCTTTGTGGTAGTGCTCTTGTGCCCAGTGACATGGGCCGATGACGATGGTCATGATGGGTCCGGACATGATGCTGCCCACGGCAATGGCTATTCACTTTCCGCTTCCTGTAGCAACGGTGTAGCCGGCACTTACGCGTGCAGCCGCATTAATCTGATCAGCTACATGAACACCACCGTGTTCAATGCCGGCGTCTTAAGCGATGTGTGGGGTTGGGTTGATCCGCTGACGCAAGACGAATACGTTCTGGTCGGTCATTTTAACGGCACGAGTTTCGTCCGCATTACCTGGCCCGATATGCCCGAGCTGGTTGGCTTTTTGCCGGCACATGAGGATCTGGTGGCATCGGGGGCATCGGTCAACGGCGCCCGGAAAAGCTGCGCGGCTGGCCGCGCAAAGTCCGATGGCGCATTGGCGCACGATGACGAGGGCTGCGGCGACGGCGAGGGCTCAACCTGGCGCGACATCAAAGTGCACGCGAATTATGCCTTTATCGTGAGCGAATCAACCGGGCATGGATTGCAGGTTTTCGATTTGACGCGCCTGCGCGAGGGTACTGCCACGACGGTGTATGACGAAGATCGGCACATTGGGACATTTGGCAGCGCGCACAACGTGGCTATTAATGAAGAGACCGGCTTCGCCTACGTGGTGGGTGCCGGGCCGTTCGACGGTGGCCTTGTATTCTTTGACGTCAGCGATCCAGCGCTTACGCGACAGGTTGGCGGTTTCTCCGGCGACGGTTACACGCATGACGTGCAATGCGTCATCTACAGCGGTCCGGATGTGCAATACACCGACCGCGAGATTTGTTTCGCGTGCAACGAAGACACAGTCACCGTGGTCGATGTAACTGACAAGAGCAATCCAACGCTCATCTCGCGCGGGAGCTACCCCAACACGCAGTACGTGCACCAGGGCTGGCTGAGCCTCGATCAACGTTACTTTTATCAGAACGATGAACTCGACGAGCAAAATGGCGTGCCCCAGACGCGGACGTTGATCTGGGACATGGCTGATCTGGATAACCCTCGCGTTATCAAAGAGCACATGGGGATCACAAGCAGTATCGATCACAACAACTACACGCACGGCGAATACTTGTTCCAGAGCAATTACACAACCGGTCTGCGCGTGTTGAGCACCAAGGATCCGATCGAACTTCTGGAGGTTGCACATTTTGACACTTTCCCCTCGAACGACGGCGCGACGTTCAACGGCACCTGGAGTAACTACCCGTATTTTCCGAGCGGTGTGATTGCCGTGAGCGACAAGAATGAGGGGTTGTATATTCTGCAGCCCGCGTTCATGGAAAATGATCTGCCCGAAGGCGATCTACGCGTCACGCTGGCCACCGCAACCGAGCTGCCCACCACCAGCCAACGCAGCGCCTTTCGTTACGGCGCCACCGTGGCCAATATGTCGACGGTCGATCTCGAGGACGTGCAGTTGACCCACATTCTTCCTCAAGGCGCCACGTTCAACCTGATTGATTCAAGCGCCACCTGCACGCAACGCACCCAGTTCCTGGACTGCAACGTCGGCGCGCTGCCTGCCGGTACAGAACTGGGATTTACGCTTGAGGTGGATATCCCAGGTGCGACGAGCGCGAGCTATGAAGTGCGCGCGTCGGCGATGAATGGCGATCCGAATCATCGCAATAACAAAGTAGCGGCTACCGTTGCACTGTCATTTACGCCTCCGGTTACCACCACCGGTGGTGGTGGCGGCGGCGGGGGCAGCGTCGGATGGCTCGGCCTGGCGGTTCTCGGGGGGTGTTCGGCCAAGCGTGCGCCTGGGAGCGCGCGGCGCCAACCTGGATAGCTGCCGTTGAGGCCGGCGATCAATTATTCCAGAGAGAATGCCTGTGCCAGGAGATCGCGCACCGCTTTACGCTTGAGGTCGTTAACGCTGGTGAGTTTAACGTGACGCCGGAACTTGCCTTTACCTTCGAGGACACCGTCTGGGTCGGTTAGCCGATAGCCCTGCGAGAACTCAAGACCAACGTGCTGCTTGTAGATAAAATGACCGCACACCATTGAACTATGATCGCCACGCTTGCGTTTGAATACATGGCCACCGTACATCGCGCGGCCCGCCGCGTCTGGGCACAGCTCCGCGACCATAGCGTCAATGTCGCGCGTTATTTGTTCGGCGATTTCCAGCACAAAGCTCATGCGCTAAGCATAGCATCGTGATCCAATTTGCGCCGATCTGAAGTCGCGCTCACAGGGTGCCACGTCGGTTCGACGGACGCACTTGTCGCTAACGAAGACAGCAGGCGCCGTGCAAAAGCGTTTTGGCCATGTCATAGGCTTCTCCCAATTCATGCGCGTGCAGTCCGGTTTCCATGTCCGCGACACGATCCCATGCGCGTTTGGCAAACAGGCTTTCGGCGCCGCCTTGTTCTGCGTACTTTGCTTGAAGCAATGATGCAAACAAGAATTGGTGTGCGAAGGCTTGCGTCGCATCCCGAACGACCGCGCCATCAGCGTTGGTAAAACCATTGGCGTAGAGACTGGATAGCCATGCGTTTGCGTAGATTTCTCCACTTTGCCACGCTTGTTCGAATGTATGAACCGCAGCCTCGGTTTGGCCCAGTGTTGCACCCAGTTTCTTGAGTGCTTCGGAATCGCCCATCTCGGCCGCTCGTGCTAGCCAATCTATATCCATTTCGCCGTCAAGCGATTCGATGTCGCGGCATTGCGCAAAGTGACGCTGTGCCGTGTCTGCCATCTCTACAATTCGCTGTCCCGATCCTTCGCCGCGTAACGTCAACCCCCATGGGCCAGCATATCCCCGTTGTTGGTATATGCTGCCGAGGGCATTGTCCAGCGACGCCTTGTCACCCAAAATGAGGATGCAAAATTGTCGCAGCTCCCACATTTGAAACGCTGCATTGGCAGTGTTGTCGGCCAGCGCGGCACTCAGGATTGCATGTGCTTCCAAAAGATCCAGTTGCAATGATGACGCGTTGGGAATGATAACTTTAGAGGGGCGTTGACGCAGCCGTATCGAAACCGTTTCGCCATCCGGGAAGCGGATGGCGTGCTTGTCGTGCGAATTTGGCACAACTGCCGTCTCGTTTGATTGGACGTGCGATGTCTTTTCGTTACTCTGGGGTAAGTTGACGGATTCCGCCAACAGCATTGACTCGATTTCTGAGCTTTTGGGCGGGCTTTGAGGCTTACGGTCAAACTGATTAGCCGCAAGCACGATTACGACTGCCAAACTTATGAGACTTACTATTTTGGTCATCCACCCGATCCGGTGTTTCTGTCCCTCGATTCTAGCCCAATTGTGTCTTTAGCCGTCGACAAGTTGGATATCGTTTGCGCCATCGCCGTGCTGGCTTCAATGGAAGCGGCGACATCGATGCATGCGATCCCCGTCGAAAACCGCATTGTTGGCGACGTAGCGTTACGCTCATCGACTCAAAGCTTGAGCGCGTAGCAAGCGACGCGAGTCTGGCACGCTACCAGATGGTCGCTTGCTACGTTGACTAAAGCTCTGACACTAGTCGCATGAAGCGATGGCAGATGGTCCCGGCGGTGCGAAAAACTGCGCGCGAAGCGCGCCTAAATCCTGAACGTTAATCACTTCATCGTTATTTAAATCGGCGTCCGCATTCCAGTTGTCTGCGGCGGGCGTGCCGAAGAAGGCCAGTCGCAGCAAGCCCAAATCCGTCGCATTGACGATGCAATCACCGTTAAAGTCTGCGTCGCAGGCGTTACCGAAGCCGTCGCCATCGCTGTCGTATTGATCGGGATTGGCCGTATCAAGGCAATTGTCCACGGCGGCGCCAAATCCATCACCGTCCGAATCATTCGCACGTACGGTGATTAGCTCCAGTACCATTTCAAAAGAGGAGTCTGGCGTCAGATTTGGAATGGGTGCCAGCGCCACGTTGATGCTCGTAGGCGACGTGACCTCGATGGCCAAAGGTGTGCCCGGGAAGGTGTTGCTGATGACCTGCAGGTCAATCAGGTCCGACTCGAAGTCCAGGTCATCGAACGTCAGGTTGGGTCCGACCACTGCGAGTGTGGACGTGCCGTCAAGCGTGATGGTCAGACGATCTTGTTCGAAGTTGGCGGTCACATCGTAAAATGGCACATTCGACTCTGGGTACTCGGCGCCTGGAGAGATGACGGTTGAGCTCAGTGGACTGTTGCTTTGGTCCCACCAATTCAGAGTTTGAACGCCCAGCGACATATAGCTGGCTATTGTGTCGCCCAAAAGATCGGGCCGCGGCGGGATCAGGGCGGCGACCTCTGCGTCGCTCAATGCACCGTCATAGATGCGAATGTAGTCGATCGAGCCGGTGGCGCTTTCTATCTGAGTGGTCACCTGATCGTCAATCATGAAATGCAGCACGTTGTCAGGTGATGATGCATTGTTGCCGCCGCCGATCGTAAACTGCAGCTCGCCGTCAACGTAGCCACGTGTTTCGCCGATACTGTTTTGAGTCACGACGAACACAAAGTCCTCGCCCAGCGCAATATTGCGGGGGCTCTCGAAGCCAAAATTATAGAAGATAAATTCTTCACCGAACAAGTAGATGCCAACGTCAGATCCAAGATTCAGGAAGTCCAGGAGTTTTGCAAAGCTACTGTTTACCGTGTCGACACGCAGCGCCACCTCTACTGAATAGATGTCAGTGTTGGTCAGGCCGTTACGAAGAATCAGCCCCTGGTTAGCATCGAAATGGTAACGGCCGCCTTCGAAAAATCCGCCGTTGCCCTCAAGCGGAAGTCCGCCAACACTGTCGTTCAGCGTGCCATTCAAGGCGTAGCTGTGAGTCACCTGTGGCGAACCCAAAGAGAATGCCACCGTCTCGCCGGAGCCAAACTCGCCAGTGGATTCGTGAATTACGCCTGCGGGCACGGCGATTGAGTAACTGCCGCTGCCTTCATTGCAGCACAGCCCATCGCCGTAAGAATCGCGTATCACAAACTCGTAGTCGGCCGGCGCGACGTCCCATACGAACGCGATGGATTGATCTGCAAGCGTCGCGTTTTCGAAACCCCCGTAGAAACCGTCTGCACCCATGGTGCCTTCCGTTGCACTCAGGACGGGGTCAAAACTCTGAACTTCACCGTTGAGAAGCAACTGGAAGCTGATATCAGTGGGATAGGCATCGAAGTCCAACTCCAGCGTGACCAGTTCCCCGTGCGCTTTGGCTGCCGTCAGGGAGATGAGTAATAGTGCGAAAATTGTTGTTGTTTTCATAAGAAAAGTCGGCCGCCTGGGCGTCGCTCCTGGAGTAAAAGTTGCACGGGTTTAAGTCTTCTAT
>CAYGSQ010000033.1:0-5536 GCA_964352435.1 uncultured Gammaproteobacteria bacterium
ACTCATTGAATATCTAAGCGCTGACCGGGCGAGCAATGCCCCGTTCTTCGCCTACCTTGCGTTTTCGGCGCCGCACATCCCGGTCCAGGCACCCGAGTCCCATATCGACCTTTATCAGGGCCGGTACGATGAAGGTTACGACGTCATCCGGCAGCGACGGCTGAACACGATGCAACGCCTTGGCTTGGTTGGCCCAACAACTACACTTGGTCGTCGCGCACCGACGCTCACGCCCTGGGATCAGCTTTCCAAAGATGAGCAGCGATTGCATGCGCGGCGCATGGAAATTTATGCTGGGGCTGTCGACAATATGGATGACAACATTGGTCGGCTGCTGGATCACCTGCGCGCCTCAGACCAATTGGACAACACGTTGATCCTGTTCATGTCTGACAATGGCGCTGCCGGTTTCGATGGTTGGCAGAGCGAACGAATGGTTCAACGATACGAGAATGCGAATAACAGTATCGAGAATCTCGGGCACGACGGATCAATGATGTTTTATGGCCCCGGTTGGGCGTCTGCCGGAAGCCCGCCGTTCTATCTGTTCAAGCGGCACATGACGGAGGGCGGACTTCGTGTGCCCTTTATCGTCAACGGCCCTGGTGTGGCGCATCGCGGGGCAATTAGTCACGAGCGGCTGACGGTGCGCGATGTGGCCCCTACACTCCTTGAGATCGCGGACGTCCACTATCCTGTGAAGCACTACGAGGGTCGCGAGATACTGCCGCAGACCGGAATATCGTTCGCCAGCCACTTGGCAAATGCTCAAACGGAAATTCACGATTCGTCGGAGGTGTTTGGCTGGGAACTATTTAAACGTCGCGGCATACGCAAGGGTGACTGGAAAGCGATCTTGCTCGAGCCGCCGTTTGGTACGGGCCAATGGCAGCTATTTGATCTGCGTGTTGATCCTGGAGAAACCCGTGATCTTGCTCAACAAGAGCTACAGCAGCTGTCGGAAATGGTGGCAGCGTGGAATGCCTACGCTTCCGAGAACAACGTACAGATCAGTGATGGCGCGCTGCGATGGCCCTAGTCCAGCCAGCCTGTGGCGATTCGAAGTCTGGCGCACACGCTCCAAAGCCTGCATCGGCAGCCCCTTGACGCCGATTGACCGCATTTCGCGAACTAAGGGGCTCCGAAACGACTTATTATCATTGTAATCGCGCCCAATTATAGTGATTCCTGAACAAACGAGTGCCACACGGTCGTCGATCGTTTGGACACAAAGCTACTGACACCGCTTGCAACGGTGCGATCGAACAGGGGAAACGGCTTGTGAGAAATCATCTCGGTATACGTGCGCTGCTAATTAGTGCAATGGGCGCGGTCAGCGCGACTTCACTCGCGCAGGCGGTGGTCGAAGAGGTCACGGTCAATGCCACCAGGCGCGCCGAAAACATTCAGGATGTGCCCGTTTCCGTGGCAGCCGTTTCCAGTGAGCAAATGACCAAAATGGGCTTGGTGGACATGGAAGACCTCTCACTTCTCGTCCCCAACTTCGAGATTAACAGCGGCGCAATCTTGCCCAATCTTTACATACGCGGGCTCGGTGGCGGTACGGCTCACTCGATCGAACAGTCGGCCGGACGATTCGTCGATGACGTCTACATCAGTCGCGCCGCAATCAACCTGCATCCGTTCATGGATATTGCCGGCGTTGAGGTTTTGCGCGGGCCGCAAGGTACGCTGTTTGGCAAGAACACCGCCGCGGGCGCGCTCATCCTCAGAACGGGCGATCCATCAGATGAACTCGATTACGGTGTCGATGTGTCGACAAGTCAATACAGCACCACTGGCGGGCAGACGGAACTATCGGGTTTTGTGACGGCCCCGCTAAGCGAGACCGTCAGCGTGCGATTTGCCGCGCTCTACCGCGACAAGGACAGCTTCTACATCAACAACTTTGAAGGGCTGGGTCCGGACGGCGCGCAGCGCGAAGACACGGGACTGCGCTTGAAAGTTCGTTGGGACGCGTCTGACAGGACGTCGGTGAACCTGAAACTCGAGCACATGGAATACGATGAGTTTGGTTCTGATACAGCCGAAAACAGTCAGTTGGCCGGGGGACCGGCAGGTTGGCAGGGGCTCGCGATCAACTCAGGTGTCGATCCCGTACTCGCCGCGACCGTCAACGACGAACTGGATTGGCGAATTCAACTCAATTGTGGCGAGGCCATGTCGGCACCCGGGCCGCAAGCCGGTCAATCGATCGGTTCGTGGTGTCCATTGCGCGACCAAGAATCACAGAATTTCACTTTGAATATCGACCACGAGTTTGACGTGGGCACGCTGAAATTTATTTCGGCATTTCAGAAGTACGACTACCGCCACCGATTTAACGGTGCTGACCAAGGTTCCTCAAATCTGTTCCGTGCGCAGCGTGAAGAAGAATACGACGGTTTTGCCCAAGAGATTCGCTTCACATCGAACCCGGGCGACAAGTACGACTACATTGTGGGTTTGTACTACGAAGACAGTAGCCTGGAACGTGAACAGACGTCCGATTTCAATTTGCCCGGCGGTCCTTTCATTCGAGAGGAAGAGCCCTGGAACCAGGACACCCAGACGCTGGCGATGTTCGGGCAGGTGCGCTGGAACGTCTCCGACCGTGTCACGGCACTCATCGGTGGTCGCTGGTCGACCGAAGACAAGGACTTCGAATTCGAACGTTTTTTCACGGAGTATCAAAGCGCTGTACCCGCGTTTTCGGAGATCCTTCCGCGCATGGAAAGCCGCTCCGAAAGCGAATTTACCCCGTCCTTCACGGTGCAGTACGACGTGAACGATGACATCATGTTGTTCGGAACCGCAGCGCGTGGCCACAAGACCGGCGGCTTCAGTGATCGGGTCGATGAACAGGATACCGATATTGAATTTGGTGCCGAAATTGTAGATTCGCTTGAGTTTGGTATGAAGTCCACGTTGCTGGACGGTGCTCTTAATCTAAACGTCACCGCATTTTTTATGGACGTTGAGGGTTTGCAGTTGTCGACTCAGGTCGAAGGTACAGTCGCCAACTTTGTCGTCGGCAACGCCGCGGACAGCAGCGTCAACGGGCTGGAACTCGAGTGGACCTGGGCTCTGACGGATGAATTGATCTTTGGCGGCAACTTCGCCTACACGGATGCCAGCTACGACGAGTTTCTTGGTGCCGGCAGTTGTCCGGCGCAATTCCAGAATGCGGCCGGCGTTTGCGACCTAAGCGGCTTGCCTCTTCAGTTCGCGCCCGAGCGCAAGGGTTCGCTGTATCTTGACTATGAATTGGGCAATGCATTCGGTGACTGGGATCTGGGATTGCGTGCAGATGTGACTCACACGTCCGAGCAATTCACTGATATTTCCTACTTTGACGCGGTTCGTCAGGGTTCTGTTCGAACCTACAACGCTGGCGTGCGCCTGATTTCACCTGCGGACACCGTTACCGTGCAGCTGTTGGGTAAGAACCTCAGCAACGAGAGGATTTTGGCTTGGGGCGTGCCGTCCGGTCCAAATTTCCTCGCCGCCATGGCCCCGCCTAGAGAAATTCAGCTACGGCTCGCCGTCAGGCATTGAACGTCGAAGCATCTGAATAGTATCGACTACCAAAGGGCTGGTATGGCAATTGTCGAACCGAGAAACCAGGCGGTCAAATCGCTGCAGGGCTTGCACCTTTATCACTGCGGCGTATCGAATTGCTCGATGCGAGTGCGTTTGACGCTTGAAGAGAAGGGCCTCGAGTGGCAGAGCCACCATCTGGATCTGCTAAAGAAAGAACATATCAGTGACGAGTACTTTGGCATCAACCCCAATGGGTTGGTGCCGACGCTGGTGCACGATGGCGTCGTGATCATTGAGTCCGATGACATCATCGAATATCTCGACACGGTTTTTCCTGAGCCATCGCTTCGACCACAGGCCGAGGCGGAACTCGCGTCAATGCGCCAGTGGTTGCATCGTGCGACCAGCATTCATCTTGGTGCAGTAAAAACGCACATCTATGAAAAGCGTATTCGCGGTCACATGTCGCAATCTGCGGAGGAGAAGCAGCGTTACGAGAAGCTGCAAAAGATCCCATCACTGCTCGAGTTCCATCGCAAGAGCGGCAGCGACAGTTTTACACAGCAGGAGCTCGATGCGGCCAAGGCTACGCTGGATGCGTGTTTTGCGGATTTGGAAAAGGCCCTTGAAGGGCGCGAGTGGCTCGCAGGAAATCACATATCGCTAGCGGACATTGCCTGGATTCCGTTGTACTACACGTTGCATGTGCTGGCCGGTTACTCATTTGATGACATGCCCAACATTGAGGCCTGGTCAAAACGAATTGAACAGCGGCCGAGTTACGCTCTCGCCGTGCTCGAATGGTGGCCACAGGCTTTGACCCCGCTTGCTCAAGAATCAACATAGGCTTTCGATGATGAAACTCTCAAACCAAACTGGCGGGCTCTATCCATGCTAGAGCTCTACCACCATGGGTCGTCGGTCTGTGCGGCAAAAGTGCGATTTGCGCTCGCCGAAAAAGGCGTGGTGCCCGATGAAATGCGCTACGTCGACATACTCAAGGGCGAGCAGTTCGATCCTGAGTATCTCAAGATTAATCCAAAAGCAGTCGTGCCGGCGCTCGTGCACAACGGCCATATCATCAACGAGTCGACGGTGATTTGTGAGTACGTGAATGACGCCTTCGATGGGCCGTCGTTGGTACCGGACGACCCGATTGCTCGCGCGCGATTGCGTATTTGGGAGAAAGCGGTCGATGAGCAACTGCACCCGGCGTGCGGTGAACTCACGTTCGTTTGTTGTCACCGGCACATTGTCATGCGCCTGGGCAAAGAGAAGCTGCGCGAGTTTTTGAGCAGCACACCGGACCAGTCTGTCACGACAACGTGGCGGGAGCGCAAGAAGGAAATCGTGCGTCTGGGGTTTGACGCGCCCGGCATAGAAGACAAGCTGCGCATGTACGACGGCTACCTGTTCAAAATGGAAGAAGCGCTAGGCCAACACAAATGGCTTGCCGGCGACCAGTTTTCGTTGGCCGATATCGCTTTGACACCGTACGTCAATCGATTGGACATGCTCAGCATGTCCGGTATGTGGGCGGTCGGTCGGTTGCCGCTGGTGGAGGCCTGGTTCGAGCGTATCAAGGCGATGGATTCTTTCGCGCCCGCCTTCCTGGACTGGTGTCCCGAGGAACTAACCCGCGATTTAAAAACGTTCGGCGCCGAGAGCTGGCCTGACATGAAACGGATAATTGGAATTAGTTAGGGGATTCGAAATGGGACGAATGGAAGGAAAGGTAGTAGTCGTCACGGGTGCTGCGCAGGGACTAGGCCAAGCCTATGCTGAAGCCATTGCGGCACAAGGCGGCAAAGTCGTCGTATCGGACATCATCGACACAAGCGCGGCCGTTGCTTCCATCAAAGACGCAGGCGGCGTAGCCATCGGAATGGACGTCGATGTGACCTCAGATGATTCGCTTCAAGCCATGGTCGAGACGGCTGAAAAGGAGTTGGGCCCGATCGAAGTGCTGATTAACAACGCATCAATCTTCGCC